>JAOTZA010000026.1 GCA_029861655.1 Acidobacteriota bacterium
GGCCACCTTTATGGCGCCCATCGGCCGGCCGCACCCCAGATTGACCTGGGTGTCCCGCATCGCCTCGCGCGCGTGAGCGAAAAAGTCGACGACCTCGGCAAGCGGCGGCGGTGCGAGGTGCCCCATAGGGGTTCCCACCAACGGCGTGAGAACGACCAGGATCAGCGTTGAGACGGGGTAGCGGCGAATCATCTCGAGCGCATTCCACTCGCCCACGAGGCGACCGTAGTGCAAGCCAAGAACAATGTGCGGAATGATCTTCAGTTCCCGAGCCGCCAGCAGGGCGATCGAGCGCTCGAAATCCTCGGCGGTGAGGTCGAGGTGATAGACCTCGCGGATCGTCTCTTCGGACCCGATCACATCCAGCATCACGCCATCGACCCCGGCGTCGGCCAGCCCTCGCGCCAGATCGGGCGAGACCACACCCGAGTGAACGATCACCTTGAGACCCAACTCCTCGCGGATGCGGCGCATCGCCTCGAAGTGCGATGCGAGCGGCACCTCTCCGGTACGATTCGAGCCGCCCGAAAGCAGGATCCCGTTGGTGCCGGAGTCGGCGAGATCGCTGGCGGTCTCGAACAGGTCTTTGCCATCGGCGACGTTGACCATCCCTTCGAGGACCTTGGTGCCGCAATGGTCGCACTGCAACGCACAGGCCGTGCCGGTGACGCTGATCGGCAGAAAGCGATTCGCCTTGTGCGGCCGCCACTCGCTGGTCTCCCACCGCTTGAGCCCCGGGGCGTAGAACTGCACCGACCGGCCAAAGACCTCGAGTCGTTGACGCATTCCCTTTGTCGGCGGCTGCGGCGGATCGAGCACCGGGGGCGGCTCGGGACGACCGAGGGTGACGAGGTCCGGAGTCGCTGTGCCCTGGCAACTCACTCGGCGACCATTCCTTTGCTTTCGAAGCGCTCGATCTCGGCGGCGAACCAAGACACCACCTGCTCACGACCATGGATCAGACGCTCCAGCTCGGCCTCGAGATCGATGGGCTCTAGCTCGACCAGCCACCGCTCGAGTGGCGCCCGGTTGATCTCGGTGGGATTCGCCAGTACGACATCGTTGTGAGCTACGATCTTCCCCGAAACCGGTGCGAGAACCGGGCCGACGAACTTGGCAGCCTCGAGGTGGCCGAGTGAGGCGCCTCTGCCCACCACACTGCCAACAGCCTCGAACGACACCGCCACGATGTCCCCCGAGGTCTCGGCTCCAAGCGGGTCAAAACCGCATTGCACCCGCCCGTCCGCCTGTCGAGATACCCATAGATGTGTCGTGGGCTCGAAATAGAGGTCCTCATCGAGATCGTACCGGCCGACTGAAAAGAGTTTGTGATTTTTCATTAGTTCTCCCCAGAGCCACTAGTGCAACGTCAGACCAGGCGCCACGAGCTCTGCCAGCCTGCGGCCGGTTTCGCAGAAAGGTGCCAACCGCTTCTCGACCGCGGCCGGCTCGGCCAACGCGCCTTCGAGAGCACCGCCGAGACGCTCGGCCTCCCCGTTGAGCTCCGCACCGTGGATCCACACCCGTTCGAGACGGCCGTCGACCACGGACATCTGAACTCCCAGATCCCCACGATGGGCGGCAAATACCCAGACACCCGCACAGATCTTGACCTGACGGCCGCCTCGGGGTCCGAACCATCGACCCGATCGGGGCCCCCACAGCCAGCTGGAGGTGCTCAGCGTCTCCTCCCAGCCCGCAATCGCTCGCTCCTCGGCCTCGGTGGCCGATTCCGTTTGGACCACCGAGCCCAACGCCTCGCCATAGGCACGAGTCAACTCCTCGCGGGCTCGCGCAAACGTGGTCCGGTCAGCTCCTTCCGCCCCGAGCGTCGACACGTGGGTTCTCATCAGCCGACAGCACTCCCGGCGCATCGCTTCGCTCGGCAAAGCCAGGATCTCGATCATCACACGATGCTCGAAGCGGAAGATGACGTTACCGACCACGGTCACCGCGTCGCCGATTCGGCCCGCACCGGTACCCGACAGGCGGCGGTTCCCCACCGCGATGTCGTTGGACCCTCGAAGCCGCGCGTCCACCCCAAGGCGACGAAACGCTCGGACGGCCGGACTCAGATAGTCCCGGTAAAGACGATCCACCCGAGCCGGTGCGCTATCGACCGGCACGGTGATCTGAAAGAAGAGCTGGTCCCGGTCGATGTAGACGGGCCCACCGCCAATCTGCCGTCGCAGGATCGGCAAACCGAGACGCCGGCACGCCTTCCGATCGATCTCCTCGATCGCCCGATGGAACCCAATCGAGACGTAGGGTTCCGCGGGGCGGCAAAACGACAGCACCGGGGCGTCGCCAGGGCTCATCGCCGACGCGATTCCATGCCACAGGCACTGGGATCGCAGCGCACTCACCGTACCCGCGTCCAAAACCCGCAAGGTTGGCTTCGGGTCAGGGATCCCCGCCATCGGTCTCCTTCCGCGACGAGATCACCGGCGCCAAGCCCTCGATGAGCCTCGCGCCGGCTTTGCCGGCGATTTGCTCGACCACCGACACGAGCCCCGAGGTCAGCTGTGTGCCACGTATCTGATCCCCGACCAGCTCACGTACAACCAGGCCGACCTGCGCCAGATCGTGGAGCCGCTCCGAGGTCGCCACTCTCTCGAGACCGGTCGTCTGCATCACCTGATGAAGCTCGACCGCGATCTCCGGATCGAGCGACCGCAGGATCTCGTAGTTGATCGGATCCGAGGCCAGCCGCAGGGCCCGCAACAGCATCTCGCGAGCATCGGCGTCCATCCCGCCCTCGGCGTGACGCCTACCGAGCCAGCCGACAAAGGTCTGCGCCGTTTCCAGACGATCCTGCCGGTCGAGAGATAAGAGCACCGTTCGCAGGCGCTCCGCCAGACCTGCCGCGATCTTGTCGCCGACCTCCAGATGCCCTTCGTCGCCGCTCAGTTGACCTCCGCTGCGCTCAAACCGATCGCCTCGGCTACCAAATCCGCGATGTCCTTCACCGCGATTTGTCCTTCGCTTCCGGTGCTCTTGACGGCGTCCCGGTACATTGTCAGATCCTTTGGACACGCGACCACGAAGTAGTCCACGGCGCCCAGCTCGAGCGCTTCCCGAATTCGATTCTCGCTCGGCCGCTCGACGACGTCGGGGTGATCCTTCATCCAGATCCGTCCGCCGCCGGCGCCACAACAAAAGGAGTTCTCACGGCTACGCGGCATCTCTACCAGCTCCAAGCCGCAAGCCCGGATGACACCTCGAGGGGCCTCGAAACCGCCGTTGTAGCGACCCAGGAAACACGGGTCGTGGTAGGTGCCGCGCGCTTTCAGTTGAGTGCCCGCCTCCAGCCGTCCTTGGGTGAATAGATCGAGAAGCAGTGTCGAGTAGTGGACGACGTCGAAGGGGCCACCATCCACAAAGGGGCCGTACTCATTCTTGAGGGCGTTGAATGTGTGCGGATCGGTGGTAAAGATCTTCTCGAACTCGCACTCGGCAAGAGCCGCGGCGTTTTGTTCAGCCAGCGATTCGAAGAGCCCCTCTTCTCCAACCCGCCGGATGTCGTTACCGGCCGAGCGCTCGGTCTCGTAGAGAATACCGAAGTCGATCCCCGCCGAGTTCAGGATCCGTGCAACCGTCCGGCTAATCTCCTGGCACTGAGGGTCGTATGAGGCAAAATCACCGACAAACCAAAGATACTCCACCGGTTGCTTGCGGGCATCGGGGATCTTGAAATCGAGTTTCTTGGCCCAACGCGGGCGCTTACGCGCCGACTCGCCGAACGAATTTCCCTTCTCGTCCAGATGGCGCAAGACCTCGGCAACCTCGTCCGGTGCGGCGCCGTCAAAGACCAAGCCTCGCCGCATCTCGATCAAATCAAACATTGGAGCGTTGCCGACGGGACAGATTCGCACGCACGCATAACACGACGTGCAGGACCAGACGGCGTCTTCGCTGATCGCGAAATCGAGCAGACCCGCCCCGCCGGTGTTGTCTCCGGACGCCAGCGACGCGGCGTGCTCGTTGGCGTAATACCGTTTGTTGATCTCGAGCGCAGCCGGCGACAGGGGTGTCCCGGTGGCATGAGCCGGACAGGCGTCCTGGCAGCGGTTGCACATGATGCAGGCGTAGCTGTCGAGCAGGAGCGGCCACGAGAGGTCCGTGAGCTCTTTTGCTCCGGGGTTTGCCGCATCGGGCGGAGCCTCGAGCAGGCCTCGTGGGGTCCTCTTCTCGAGCGCCAGGTTGACCGGCGCCACCATGAGATGGAGATGCTTGCTGCGAGGGAAGTACGGGAGAAAGAGAACGATTAGCCCCATCGCAACCCACCAGCACAGGTGGGTTCCGGTCTCCAACGCAGCCTCACCGAGCCCCGAAAAACCCGCCGCCAGCAGACTCGCTGTCGGCAGCCAGGGGTCGCCGTGCCCCTCCTTCGCCAGATGCAGCGCCGTCCCCACCCAGCGCGCGCCGACATGCAGCAGGATAAAGACACCGACGATGAGCGAATCGCGCGGTACGCCACCCGCCACCACCCGCGGGTGCAGCTTGACCGACGCGTTGAACTCGAGCGATTTCGGCTTGGCCAAGAAACGCCGGACCAGAAGCGCCACCATGCCGGTCAAGACAAGAACACTCAGTAGATCCGACAACAGGTTGAAAACACCGGCGACACCGCCACGACCGATCATCGACCAACCCGAAACGTAGGCCTCGAGCAGATCGTTGACGTTGACCAGGAGATAGAAACTGAATCCAAAGAAGATAAAGGCGTGAAACACGCTGACCAAGGGCCGAGTCTTGAAAACCGGCCGCTGCAGGGCGACATCCAGAAAGGCTTGGAGAAAACGCCCGAGGAGCCCCTCCCGTGGCTCGGCTTTCCGTCCCCGGCGCACGATCCGGACGATGTTGGCGAATCCGCGAAACGCCAGCCCCCCGCAAACCACAACGAGAATCAGAAAGACGATACGTTCCGCCGTGGTAAGCATCTCTACCCTCTTGCCATCGATAGGGTGCCTCGCCGCTAGCCCTTCTTCTCCTGGATGGCTTCCGTCAACTCCTCACACACATCGAACAGATCCTCGACCAGCCCATAGTGCGCATAGTTGAAGATCGGTGCCTGCTTGTCGGTATTGACGGCAACGATCGTTGCCGAGCTCTTCATACCCTCGATGTGCTCGGGAGCGCCCGAGACTCCGAGCGCCAGATAGAGCTTGGGCGACACCTTGAGACCGGATTTTCCCACTTGTCGCGTCTTTGGCAACCAGCCCGAATCGATCAGCGGACGCGAGCCCGCCACGGCGCCGTCCAGTTCCTCCGCCAGCTCTTCGGCGACCTCGATGTCGTCCTTTGATCCGATGCCCCGACCGATCGCCACCAGTACTTCCTTGGCAGTGATGTCCACATCGCCCGCCTCGGGCTCGATGAGTCGCTTGAAGCGGACACGTCCCCGGCCGGCCGGCGCCGCAACACTCTCCGTGGCCGGTGCGCCCTCGGCTTTGCCCGCTTCGACGGCTCCCGAACCCGCCAGCACGCTCGCGACGCAACGACCCCCACCAAGATCCGACGTGACATTCAGCTTGCCGCCATAGAGCTGGGCTGTAGCGTGAATATTCTCGCCCGCCTCGACAAGCGCGATACAGGACGCCGCGTGCGGAACACCAGCACGCGTTGCCAGGTTGCTCGCCAGATCCATTCCCATCGAGGTGTACCCGACCAGCACCACTCTGGGATCGACAGCCTCGTAGACGGCCAGGAGGGCGTCGCCATGCGAGTCGGGGTCGAAGTCCGAGAGACCCTCGCCGTCGACACGCACCACCCGTTCAGCCGCACCCAGCGCCGTCACCATCCCATCGTTCCCGCCGATCAGAGCGACTACGCACTGACCGCCAAGGGCAGCGGCGAGAGTCTTACCGATACCCAGCAGTTCGAAAGTGATCTCACCGAGCTCGCCCTTGAGATGCTCGGCCACCACCAGCACATCATTTGCCATCACACCACCCCCTTCGCTTCGAGCACCGCCATCAACTCATCGACTCCGGCGAGCATCTGCGCCCCGGCACCGGTCTCGGGTGCGGTCATCTCGACAACGCTGAACCCTGAACCGCCGCCAGCCGCGGCCCCCGACGACTCGCCGGCGCCTGCCAGCGTCTCGATAGTCGCCGACTGCTGGATCTGCCTGACTTTCGACACCGGGGCGTAGCGTGGCGACTGACGGGCCGCCTGGATTCCCAGGACCGCCGGTAGGCTGATTTCGAGCTCGGCGACGACACCACCCGAGTACTCCTTGTGCACGGTGACCATACCCTCGCCGGGCTCACCCACCTCAACCTGGGTCACCACCTCGACGCAGGGCACATCGAGCAACGCGGCGACGATAGGCCCGAGTTGACCGTCACGGTCATCGGCGGCCTGGACACCGGTCAGGATCAGATCGTGCTCTTGCGCCGAGAGCACTTCCTCGAAAACCGCCGCAAGACCGGTGTTGCCTTCGACATTCGCGGCTCCGGTGATCTTGAGCACCCGGTCGGCGCCCTTGGCCAACGCCGTAAAGAGCATCTTGTCGACATCCGCTGCGTCCAGAGCTACAACCGTCAGCTCACCGCCGCTCGTCTCCTTGAGCAGCAACCCTTCTTCCAACGCATGATCGTCGAACTCGTTGACGGTCAGTTTGAGGTGCTCGGTAGCGAGCGCTTTACCCGAGCCGTCGACCTCGAGATCTTCGACCAGATCAGGCACCCGTTTCATCAAGACGACGATCTTCATTCTTTGACTCCTATTTGACAGCCGCGTTCACGAGGGGCTCGAGCGAGCGGAGACTCGGCGGCGAAGCGAGGACTGGCGGATCGCCTCCAGCCGCGCAGCGGAGCGAGTCGAGCCCCTCGGGAACGCAAGTTCTCATCGCGAGGTCCGACTCGGGATCGTCGGGGGCGGTCCGGCGGCGGCTCACGCTACACCTTCCCCGATCGGCTCCATACAGGCGTCCAGAATCTCGATGATGTCGAGCACCTCGAGTTTGCCGTCGTTGTCGGTGGACTTGACCGCGTCTTCGAACCGCGAGACTTCGTACGGACAACAGACCGCCAGCACTTCGGCCCCGACTTCGACCGCTTCTTTTACCCGGTTCTCGGACAGTCGCTCCATCTGGTGCTCGGCGGCGAATCCGTCGAGCCACATCCCACCACCACCGCCACCACAACAGTAGCCCTGCGCCTTGCAGCGGTACATCTCGACAAACTCGATTCCCGGAACCGCTTCGAGAAGCCGGCGCGGAGCGTCGTACTCACCGTTGTGCCGCCCCAGATAGCAGGGGTCGTGAAAGGTAACCTTGCGTGCGAAAGAGCCGCTCAGAAGCGGCGCCAAGGCGTCGACCTGCTGAGCGAGGAACTGGGTGTAGTGCTCGACCGGGTAGGTATCGCCGCCCGTCTTGCCGTGGCTGACCCGAGGATACTCGTTCTTGATGGCGTTGTAGGCGTGCGGCCCGCTCACCACGATCTTGCCGAACTCGTATTTTCCGAACTGTTCGAGATTGTGCTCCGCTACTTCCTCGAAGAGACCGGGCTCGCCGGCCAAGCGCTGAGAATCGCCATCGGTGCGCTCGTCGACACCCAAGATTCCGAAATCGACACCCAACCGGCTGAAAACACGCGCCATCGCCTGGGCGGCGTCGACTCCGCGGTTGTGGAAGGCGTAGTAATCGCCGACAAACCACAAGACATCGACCGGGCCGGGATTCTTTGGCAGAAGGCGGATGTCGACACCGGCCTTGCGCGTCCAGCGCGTGCGCCGCCTCGCCGATTCGCCCATCGGATTGCCGTACTCAGCGACGTTCTGGAACATCTCGAGCAGTTCGCCTGGAACGTTGCGGCCGTCGAGAACCGCCTGCGCCCGTGCCGCCGGCATGATTTCGACCATGTCGACTTCCTTGGGGCACACGCGAACACAGTTCTGGCAACTCGTGCACAGCCACATGTCCTGGTGATCGAACAGATCCATTCCGGTCTGCAGACGGCGAAAGATTTTGCGTGGACCGTAGTCGCCGCCGGCGGTATCCACCGGGCAGGCCGGGATGCACTGGGCGCACTGGTAGCACCAGCCCATCGATTCGGCGCCCGGAATCGCCGTCAGCTCTTCCAGGTGGGTCAGGTCGTAGTCTACGATCTCGCGGGGCTCATACATCTTGTTCCACTGACCCGAGATGTCGACACCTTCGAGAATGACCTGCTCGTCTTGCACAAAGCCTTCGTCTCTCGGAGCCCTGCGGGCCGTCGTCGTCTTGTAGGTCGATCGCTCAGGCATCTTGCTCCCCCATCGACTGAACACCCAGCACACGGCTCACCAACTCGGGAAGCTCCGGCAGGATCCGGTTGAATTCCTGTGACAGCTTGACGCGAAAAACCGTGTACATATAGACAGCGTAGACACAGGCGAGAAAAACATCGGTACCAAAGAGCCCGCGACCCGAGCCGGCGTAACCGGCGGAGTGCCCCTCGGCGTTGACAAAAGCCGTCGCGCGACCGATGTTGTTGTAGATCTCACCCACGGTGTCGCCTCCCAGATCGACCTCGTCTCGAACCACCAGGGGCATGGCCCCGGTCCCGCTCTCAGGGTTCCAGATCCAGTGCGTCCACAGCCAGTACCGGCGCGGATCGGTGAAGTGGAGGCACTCGGTAGCGAGCGCCAGCACCATCGCCTCTTCGACGCCATTCACCGCTCCAGTAAACCGGTCCAACCTCTCGGCGGGCGAACCCCCTCCGTAGAGCAAGAGTGAAAGCTCGTCGCGGAGCGTGTCCATCCCGTTGGCTCGTATCAGCCGACCGGACTTGCGTCGTAGCGAGAACATCATTCCCAGAAGGCACTTGAATCCGTCTTCGTCGAGCGACGCGATCTCACCTACCCCGAGCAACCGGCCAATGTCGGCACTTTTGGCATCCAGTCGTTCACCGATGTCTTCGAGTTCGGCGTTAGTGGCGAGCTTGGTCGCCTCCTTCATGAACTCGAGCGCCGCCTCGGAGTCGACGACTCGGTCGGGAGTGAGCTGGTCGTGAAGCACGTCGCCGATAGTTCCTAGCGAGCTGCTACGCCCCCACGAGCTGTTTGCGCAGGAAGCCGGCAGCCTTCATGACCGCGGCACCCGCCATCGAGATCGAGTCCTCCAGATCCGCCGGCCCGACCGCGGCGCCCGCCGCATAAAAACCGGGTTTGGAGGTCGAAACCGTATTGAGGGGACCATCGATCGTCTCGATAAAGCCGTGCGACTCGAGCGGTAGCCCGAAGATCTCGGCCATCTCCCGCGAGCCGTCGCTGGGCTCCATCCCCACCGACAGGACGACCACATCCATGGCCACCTCGACAGGACGGCCCATCGTCGTGTCCTCACCCTTGATCACTACCTCGTCGCCGCGTTTGGTGATCTCGGTGACAATGCCACGGATGAACTGGACCTTGTGTTCTTCCTGCGCCTTCCAGTAGATCTGGTCTTCCCAGAAGCCATACATGCGCATGTCGATGTAGAAGACAAAGACCTGGCAGCTCGGAAGCAGCTCCTTGATCTCGATCGCTTCCTTGCACGCGATCCCGCAACACACCTTCGAGCACCATTCGTTGCCGATCTGACGATCGCGACTGCCGACGCACTGGACAAAACAAAGCCTCTTGGGGGGCTCGCCGGTCGAGGGT
Organism: Acidobacteriota bacterium; assembly: GCA_029861655.1. Taxonomy (GTDB): domain Bacteria; phylum Acidobacteriota; class Thermoanaerobaculia; order Multivoradales; family JAHEKO01; genus JAOTZA01. The sequence continues at coordinate 9,634 of JAOTZA010000026.1, forward strand.
CTGACGACTCTCTCGTCCTTGAGCATGCGCTCGATGTCGACCAGGGTGATCACGTCGTCGTACTCGTAGTAGCCGTACATCTGGGTCTCGCGACCGGGATCGAAGTGCTGAAACCCCGTGCACAGAATCACTGCTCCGACCTTGACGACCTCCTCGCCATCGGGCCCCGCGAGCGTCACCGAGAGCTCGGGGAGCTCGCCCTCGGCCGCGGTGACCGTGGTTCCGGTTCGCAACTCGACCAGCGGATCGGCCTCGACCGCGTCGATCACGCGCTTCATCGCCGTCTCGGCGTCCTCCATGTCGGGTGTCAACGCGGCATAGGGCGCCAGAATCGGGCTGCCCCCGAGGACCGGAGTCTTCTCCACCACCAGCACCGGGTAGCCCAGCTCACCCGCCCCACGCGCGGCCTCGAGACCCGCCGGTCCGCCCCCGACAACCAGAATCGGATTTGATTCCATCAGCAATCCTCCCAGGCGAGAAAGTCCTGCTCGCCGCTTTTTATGGCTTTGGAAGTCTCTTCGAACTCGGTCCACGCCTTCCGGTGATCGATCCCCATCAGCTCCATCAGCGGACGCATATCGACACCGTGCCAATGCAGCTGGCAGATCTTGTAGGGATGAGCACCCATCGCCAGAGCGGCAAACTGGGCGTCGGACATCACCGGGATACCGACGTTGCGGCCGTGGGCCTGGGCCGCGAACTGGCTCTTGTCGAGCGTCGTCACACAGCCGGTGTCGTGGGTCAGGGTGACATCGGGGTCGGCCTCTTCCTTCATGCGTTCGATCTTGCGGATGGTGGCAAAGGAGCGTGAGAAATCTCGGCTCACCAGAATGTGGCGAAAGCCGAACCCACAGCAGTCGTGCCAGGTCGAGTAATCAGCTACCTCGGCTCCCAAAGCCTTGACCAGCGCGCTGACGATGGCGGTGCGCTGTCCGTCGTAGAGCTCCTTGTCGTAGACCGCGTCCTCGACAACGAGCTTGTGGTAGTGGCAGGCAGGGTGCACGGTGGCCGTGATGCCGCTGAAGTCCCTCACCTGCCGGGCGGCAATCTGGTCCCTCATCACATGGATCCATTCGGAGTAGTGCACCACCTCTTCGGGGAACACCATGGGCTTGCCCAGCTTGTCGAGCACCCGGCGCGTCTGGTCGCGAAGCTTCTGGTGGTGCAGCAACTCTTCGCGCACCTCCTTGTAGTGGCCGTAGCTCGTGCCACAGTGGATGATCGGGTAGAAACCGTCCTCGTACGCTTGCGCGAAATTTCGCAGGGCCACCGCCGCCTGGGCGGCGGGGTTCGAAGTGGACGAAGCGTAGTAGTTCCAGGCCGTGCAGGACGTCTGGTCCCGCGGATCTTCGTACCTGTAGTCGAGCGCTCTGTGGAGCCAGAAGATCGAGGTCGAGTAACCGGGAATGTGGCCGCACTGGCCACAGCTTTTGTGATGCCAGGTGTTCTGCCTCGGAATGATCTTCTTGCGCCCGTACTTGGTGTCGACCTCGACCGGATCGTTCTCTTCGGTGATCCGGTGAACGATCAGCTCACCCTTGGCTTCGAGATCCAGAAGCTGATCCTTGTAGTACGTCGCCGGCATTCGATCGCCGCGGTCGAAGATCCGGTCCTTGGCTTTCTTGGGGGGGCCGGCTGCGCCGATGATGGGAAGACTCATGGAGTCACCTCATGTCTCATGGTTCGCATGGTTGGGTTCGCGTCGCGGGGAGCGCGCCTTCGAGCGGTAAGCGGCAAGTCAGTCATCCATAACCGAATCCAGATCATCTATGTCGTAGCCGTGCTCCTCGAGCAACTCCTCCATGACCTCTTCGAGAATCATGAAGATGCCCTCGTCGATCTGCTCGATCATCTCCAGGTTGCCAGTCAGCTTCCAGATCATGTAGAGCTCGAGACGGGTCTTCTCCGACACGTCCCAGGCAAGCTCGGTGGTATGCATCGTCTCGGGTGGAACCATGCGGCGCCACACATCGAGGTTGTCGGACACCTGCTGGACATCGGGGCCCCAGTCGGGGAAAAAATCCGGCTGCAGCATGTCGGGCGCCACCTGGGTGCCCGTCGACATGATCTTGTAGATGATGCGGCTGTACGCCTTGAGCGCGTCCTTGGCGGACTGCAATCCGTTGTTGACAGCCACTTCGCGCATGATGGTAATGATGCCGCCGGGGTTGTTCTGCCGCGGGCAGCGGGTGCACGAGAAACACTGCGAGCAGTCCCAGACCGAGTCGTTTAGCAACTCGTAGAAGGCATGAACGTCCTCGCGCGCCATGATCTGCGCAAAGACGCGCGGGCTGAAGTCGTAGAAACGCGCCGACGGGCAGGCGGCGACGCAAATACCGCACTCATAGCAGCCGTAGAGCTGGGTTTCCCAGCGCATGTCGGCCTTGACCTCGTCAAAAAGACGCTGTTTCTTCTCGACCGGAACGTCCTGGTACTGGATGTCCGCGTAGATCGACTCCATCAATCGTTTCCTCTCAGGCGGACACCTCTCTCGCCGAAGGGCTCCCTTCCAAGAGACCCAATTCCCGCAGGCCGTTCTCGAGCGCCCCCGGCTCCGGGGCTCCCACCCAGCGCCGTAACTCGCTACCCCGGTCGCCCAGCACCAGGGTCGGGATGGTACGTATCTTCTCCGCGCGAGCCTCGGCGAGACCTTCCTTGTCTTCCAGACTTACCGTGCGGATCTCGATCTCGGCGTGCTCTTCCCCGAGATTCCAGGCCTCGCGGACGGCTCGCGTGCAGCCCGAGCAGGCCGGATGTGTAAAAACGCGCAGGAGAAGAGGGCCTTCCATCAGCCCTCGAAACCCTCGCAGTGGATGCACTCGCCGAGGTCGTGCTCGTCCATATAGGCGCTAAAACCCTCGATCGCCTCGGGGGCTTCGATACACCCCTCGAGCCCCTCGGCTCCTTCGACCGGCTTGAGGCGAACGATCCAGCCCTCTTTGTACGGACTGCGATTGAGGAGCGTGGCATCGGCCTCGACCGCATCGTTTCTGGCGACGATCTCGGCTGTCACCGGTGATTTGACCGGACCCACCCACTTGCCGCTCTCGACGGTCGCAACGCTCCTGCCCTGCTTGACCTGTTTGCCGGCCTTTTTGGGCCGGCAGTGGATGATGCTACCGGCCAGCGTCTGGGCGATATCCGTCATCCCGAGATCGAAGGTGCCGTCACCGTTGCCGCGGAGCCAGACGTTGAACTGCACGTGATAACGAAGATCGTCCGGCAACAGACAGTTCTTGACTTCGGCCATTGGATCCTCTCACTCAGTAGCAGAGGACCAGACTCGCGTCGAGCCCCTGATCGGTCATGTAGGCGGCCCCGACGACGCCGTCGCACTCTTCGATCAAGTCGTCCTCGGTCATGTCGTGGAGCTGCAGCGCGGCTGAGCACACCTTCATCTCGACACCCGCCTCTTTGGCCTCCCGAATAAAGTCGATGATCTTCTTGCCACCTTCTTTGGCGACCATCTGCTCGGCCACACCCTTTTTCAGCAGCAGCACTCCGTTGATCTGGAAGATCATCTCGGCCTCGTTGTCCATCGCCGCCGCGATGTTCGCCATGTAGAACGGAGTGGCGCATCGCTCCGGAGTCTCGGGCCCCGAGGTGACAAAGACGACGACATTTCCCTCATCCATCTCGCTGGTCTCCGCAAGCTTCGCCTAGACGAACAGTGTGATGTCGGACTCGGCGGCGAATTCGAGAAAAGTGGCCGCCCCACCGAGCTCCGTACCCTCAATGAAGTCTTCTTGGCTGAACCCGAAGACATCCATGGTCATCTGGCAGCCGATCATCCGTACGCCACTCTCGACACACGCCTCGCGAAGCTCCTCGATGGTCGCAACACCCTTGTTTGCAAAGGTCTTCTTCATCATCTTGGTGGCGAAGGTTTCGAATCCCGGCACGACCCCAGAGACCACGTTGGGGATCGGCCAGGAAAACTGCTGGAAGCCCTCGGGCCCAAAGGGCATCTTCATCGGCATCGCCGGGTTGGACGCCGGCGCCACCTTGGCCTTCAGGTCCTTCATCAGCAGCGGCAGACCATAAAACGTGAAAAACACCGCCACCTCCATGTCGAGCGCGGCACCCGTCGACGCGAGAATGAAGGGAGGATAGGCCCAGTCCAGGGTTCCTTTCGAAGCGATGAGGGCCATCTTCTTCGGCTGGGGTGCCGGTTGGCGTTGCTCGTCACGAGCCGTCTCTTCGCTGCGTTCGGTCTCGGGGTGCAGTTTTTCGACCGGTTCCATCACGTCCTCCTTAGACCTTCTCGACAAAAAAAACGAACTCCCCACCCCCCTCGCTCTGGTCAACGATCTTGTGGCCCGTCCGGCGACTAAACGCCGCGAAATCCGCCACCGACCCCGGGTCAGTGGCCACGACTTTGAGCACGTTCCCCGCAACCAAGGAGGTAATCGCCTTTTTTGCCTTCAGGATCGGCAATGGGCAGTTGAGGCCCCGACAGTCGAGTTCAGCATCGGGCACGAAAGCGGGTTCGGTCATGAATCCTCCTTCCGGATCATCGGATTCACCGGATCAACGAGTTCGAGGTCCACCGGCAGGTGCCGGAACTGAAATCCATCGTGGCGCACCACGATATGCGACTTTTGGAATACGGTCAACCAGCGTATACTTCCCGGGATGACGGGCGGCCCAGCTCAGCTCGAGACCCTGCAAGAAGTTTCCCAAGAACTGATGGAGAAGATCGCCCGCCGCCTCAAGGCGATGGGGCATCCAACCCGGCTTCGAATCTTGCACGCTCTGGAGGAGGGCGAGCTCTCGGTCAGCGACATCCTGACTCGGGTGGGGGGACGCCAGGCCAACCTCTCAAAGCACCTGACGGTACTCCGTGGGGCCAAGCTTGTGACCAGCCGCCGCGACGGCGTGAGCGTGTGTTATCGGATCTGTGACCCCATCGTCTTTCGGATCTGTGAGAGTGTCTGCGACTCGCTCGAGCGCGAAGCCAGCGACGAAGTCGACAAGATTCGTCAGGCCCGCTCCCTGATGCTCGCGGGCAAGCCCTAGCGTCGATTTCCTCCCCACTCGAGCCCAACTCTTTTCGGTGGCCTCCACCCAGCCCCGAGGTGGACCCCACGCTACCTTCCAAGGTGGCGACCCTCGCCCGACACTACTGCTACTTTTTACTCCAGAGGTGAAGGGTCAAAACACACCGACCGTGACTTTCGAGTGACCTTGACAACACAGATCGACGCCAACTAATCTCTTTTGGCCGAAAAGTAATACTGTCCGTATGGACCTGCTCGTTTCAGCGGCGCCGCTTCACGCTCTTTCGTATCGTGCGGATCGGAGGGGTGGATGCCCGTCGCCTATGGACCTGTCTGCTAACCGGCCGGATACACTGCGCACGTCCCGTCCATCTCCCGAAGAATGGAGGCTCTGTCAATGAAACACCTTAGAACCACAAGTTCCGGCGGGCTTGTCGTCGCGATCCTCGGCTTGACGCTGATCGTTTCCTCGATCCCGCTTTCCGCCACCAATGGATATCTCATCCACGGCATCGGAACCCGAGCCAAGGCCATGGCCGGCGCCGGCGTGGCACTGCCGCTCGACGCCCTTTCGGCGGGGACGAACCCCGCCGCCATCGCCTGGCTGGGCAAGCGCTACGACGCCGGCCTCGGTCTCTTCAACCCGAATCGTGAGTACACGATTACCGGGAACCCGTCCGGCTTCCCGGGTACCTTTGGACTGGCTCCGGGCAACGTCGAGAGCGACGCGACCCTGTTCTTCGTGCCCAACTTTGGAGGTGTCTGGAAGCTCAGCGGCCACAGCGCCTGGGGACTGGCCCTCTACGGGCAGGGCGGCATGAACACCGAGTGGCCGACCCGGACGTTTGGCGGTTCCCAGCCGACCGGGGTCGATCTGTCGCAGCTTTTCATCGTCCCGACCTACGCGACCAAGTTCGGCAACGAGCACCACGCGATCGGCATCTCACCGATCATCGCTTTCCAGACCTTCGAGGCGACGGGACTTCAGGCCTTTGCCGGCTTTTCGTCGGACCCGGCGAACCTCACCAACAAGGGTCACGACACCTCGACCGGGTTTGGAGCCAAGATCGGTTATCTCGGGCAGTTGACCGACAACTTCTCGATCGGCCTGGCATACCAGACCGAGATCTCGATGGAAGAATTGGGAGACTACGCGGGTCTCTTTGCAGAACAGGGCGGCTTCGACATCCCGTCGAACTATGTCGCCGGCATCGCCTACAAGTTCGGGACCGGCGCGGTCTTCGCCCTCGACTATCAGGAGATCTTCTACACCGACGTCGCCTCGGTCAGCAACCCGTTTTCGAGCTTGCTGCCCCCCAGCTTCGGCGGCACCGGCCCGGTACCTCTCGGGGCGGCCAACGGCGCGGGCTTTGGCTGGCAGGATATGTCGGTGATCAAAGCGGGATTCGAGTGGGGCGGCGCCCCGTGGACCTGGAGACTCGGGTTCTCGACCGGCGACCAGCCGATTCCGCCGAGCGAGGTCCTCTTCAACATCCTGGCGCCGGGTGTCATGGAAGAGCACTTCACTATCGGCTTTACACGGGAACTCGGCTCCGGCAACAGGGCCTTCAGCTTCTCGCTCATGCACGCACCCTCGGTCAGTGTCTCGGGAGCCAACCGGTTGGAAGCCCCGGGAGCTCAGACCATCACACTCGAGATGGATCAGTGGGACCTCGAGATCGGATATACCTGGGGTATCTAGCGACACCTCCTCGAAGATTCGGACGGCCGGACCCTCTGGAGTGGGTTCCGGCCGTCGGTTCGTTTATGCTCTAGGCCGTTCCAGTCTCGAGTTCTCATGGCTCAGCCCATCACCGCCAGAACACAGTCCGTGGCCCGCTGGGCCAAGGTCATAGACCATGAGTCGTGTATCGGCTGCCACGCATGCTCGACGGCGTGTAAGTCCGAGAACGAGGTGCCGCTGTCGGTCAACCGAACCTATGTCAAGTACGTCGACGTGGGGATCTTTCCGGAGGCCCGGCGCTCGTTCCAGGTCACACGGTGCAACCAGTGTGCCGACGCCCCTTGCACGCAGGCCTGCCCCACCCGAGCGATGTACGCACGTGACGACGGCATCGTCGATTTCGACAAGTCGATCTGCATTGGCTGCAAGGCCTGCATCGCGGCCTGCCCGTACGACGCTATCTTCATCAACCCCGAGGATCACTCGGCCGAGAAGTGCAACTTCTGCGCGCACCGGGTCGATGTCGGTCTCGAGCCCGCCTGTGTCGTGGTCTGCCCCACCGAGGCGCTCATGATCGGCGACCTCAACGACCCGGGGTCCAGGGTGGCGAAGATGGTTCACCGAGAACCTGTCGTCGTACGCAGACCCGAGAAGGAGACTCGCCCCAAACTCTTCTACCGCGGAGCGCATCAGGCGACCCTCGACCCACTGGCCGCCGAGCGACCCGGTGGCGGGCTCTTCATGTGGAGCGAGCAAACGACCGGCGGGCACCATGTGGTGTCGGGACATCCTCTTGAAGACTCGGGAAGAGATACCGATGGGAACTCTGCGGTAGGACACGCCGGCGGCGCCAACAGCTCGGCGGCGGCGGTGCTGGCCTACGACGTACCGCACAAGGCCCCCTGGGACTGGCGGGTGAGCCTCTACACTTTGACCAAGGGGATCGCGGCCGGAGCCTACCTGGTGCCTCTCCTCCTCCTGCTCTTCCATGCCATCGATGCCGAGAGCCCTCTGTGGATGTGGGCCGCGCCCATCGTGGGCGGCGTCTTCCTGGGCATCACCGGCCTGTTGCTGATCTCGGACCTCGAACACCCGGGACGCTTCTACATGATCTTCACCAAGGCACACTGGCGGAGCTGGCTGGTCAAGGGTTCCTTCATCATCGCCGGCTACTCGGCGATCTTGGGCATCCACTTCCTGGGAAGCTTGATGCGAAGCGAGTGGATCGCGGGGCATCTGGCTTGGCTGGGGCTGCCGCTGGCGGTCCTGACCGCGGTCTACACCGCATATCTCTTTGCCCAGGCCAAGGCGCGCGACCTGTGGCAGAGCCCCCTTCTGCCACCCCATCTGTTGGTCCAAACGCTGCTCGCCGGATCGGCGACACTCCTCCCGGTAGCCGCCTTCATCGAACCCGGCGCGGTGAACCCGCTGTTGTGGACCTTCGCCGGATCAAGTCTCATCCATGTCCTGATGGTGGCCGGCGAGACAACACTTGCACATACCACCGCTCACGCGCGGCTGGCGACACATGAGATGACCGACGGCCGTTACCGGACTTTCTTCCGGCTCGGAGTAGCCCTCACCGCCGCCGCGGTCCTTGCACCCTGGCTAGCCACCTCGGGGGTACCGCTGGCATTGATCGCGCTCGTCGGACTTGTCGGTCTTCTGTGTTTCGAGCACGCATACGTTCAAGCGGGTCAGTCCGTCCCACTCGCATGATGAGGATTCGACTCTGCTCTACCGGAACGAACCTATGACGGATCTCAGGAAACTCAACGAGAGAGTCTCCGCGGCCCGCACCGAGACCGAGGCC
>JAOTZA010000249.1 GCA_029861655.1 Acidobacteriota bacterium
CGGCGGCATTCCCGGTGATACGTGATCTGGTGGTGGACCGGAGCGCTTTCGATCGCATCATCGAGGCCGGCGGCTTTGTGTCGATCAACACCGGCAGCGCCCCGGACGCCAATCTGATTGCGGTACCCAAAGCCGAGGCGGACCGGGCGATGGATGCCGCCGAGTGCATCGGATGCGGCGCGTGTGTGGCCCAGTGCCCCAACGGCGCGGCGCAGCTCTTCACTTCGGCCAAGATCTCGCACCTCGCCAACCTGCCTCAAGGGCGCCCGGAGCGCCATCGTCGCGCCGAGCGGATGGTCGAGACTATGGAAGCAGCTTTTGGCACTTGCAGCAACTTCACCGAGTGCGAGGCGGTCTGTCCCAAGGGAATCTCGGTGGATTTCATCGCCCAGATGAACGGCGACTATCTCCGCTCCAAATTCTCGCGTTAGGGTGAACTCGGGGCGAGCCCCTTCCGCTAGCGCTTCACAGCCAGACAGGCCCGGGTTTACTTCGACCGGACGCAGCTCAGAGGGACCTTTAGGCCTCGGCCCGAGACTGCTCCTACCGGAAGAGGCGGAAAAAGAGCTCGAAAACCCGCTGGACGATGGGAGTGAGTTTTCGCCTCTGCCATGCGTCGGCCGCCTTTTTGATGACTTCCGCCTGGGTGGGGTAGGGATGGATGGTCGAAGCGATCTTGCCCAGACCCATCTTGTGGGTCACCGCCAAAGCCAATTCGCCGAGCATGTCGCCGGCGTGGTCGGCGACCAGCGTCGCGCCGACGATTTCATCCTTGCCTTTGCGGACATGCAAGCGCAAGAAGCCCTCGGTAGATCCTTCTAGAAGCGAACGGTCCACCTCTTCGAGCGACAACGTCAGAGATTCGATCTCGAGTCCAGCCTTCTCGGCGTCACCGGCATAGAGGCCCACATGCGCGATCTCGGGGTCGGTGTATGTGCACCAGGGGACGACCAGGTCGCTGGCCCTCTTGCGGCCGAAGAACAGCGCGTTCTGGATTGCGATCCGAGCCAGGGCGTCAGCCATGTGGGTGAACTTGTAGCGCGAGGCGACATCGCCAACCGCAAAGATGCGTGGGTTGCTCGTGCAGAGCCGGTCGTTGACCGTTACACCATGCTTCGACGCCTCGACACCGGCCGGGTCGAGACCAAGGCCTTCGCTGTTGGGAACCCGACCCACGGCCACGAGCAGCTGATCGACCGTGATGCGGCTGGCTGCGCCGTCCTTCTCGAGATCGAGAAGGGTTTCCGAGCCTTGGCGCTGTACGTTTCCGATGTTGACGCCCAGCTGCAAATCTACGCCGTCGGCGATCAAGCGGTCCTGGATGATCCGCGCCGCGTCGGCGTCCTCGCGGATCAGCACCTGAGGGGCAATGTCGAAAAGCGACACCCGGCTTCCAAAGCGGGCGAAGGATTGGGCGAGCTCGCAACCGATCGGACCGGCGCCGATGACGCCGAGCCTGGGTGGTAGCTCAGTCAGGGTAAACACAGTCTCGTTGGTGAGTGGCTCGGCCTCCGCCAGACCCGGAATCGGCAGCATCATCGGCCGTGCGCCGGTGGCGATGACGGCGCGTCTGAAGGCGAGGCGTTTGCCGTCTACTTCGAGGGCGTCAGTGGCTACGAACTCGCCGTTGCCGATGAAGACATCGACACCGAGTCCGCGGAATCGCTCGGCGCTGTCGTGGTGGCTGATCTTTGCTCGCAGGCGACGCATCCTGGCCATGACCTCTCCAAAGTCCCCGTCGCCGGTGGTGGCGGGACCCGAGAAAGCCTCGGCGGCGTTGCGAGCCTGGTTCCAGGCCCTGGAAGCACTGATCAGGGCTTTGGACGGTACACAACCGTAGTTGAGGCAATCGCCGCCCAGAAAGCGCCTCTCGACAAGGGCGACGCGTGCTCCCAGTCCCGCGGCGCCGGCCGCGCTGACGAGACCGGCGGTGCCGCCGCCGAGCACCACCAGGTGGTACCGGTCGGCGGGCTCGGGGTTGACCCACTCCGGTGGATGAACCTGACTCAGAAGCTCCTGGTTGTGCAGGTCGAACGGCTCGAGCAGGTCTGCGAACTCGCTATCGAGGGGGAGTTGAGTCATCGGGTACCTCTTCGGAGAGTGCGCGGCGTGCGATTCGGGCGATAACCGTTGTGACGGCAAGAGTTGCCACAAGGCCGACTGTGAGCATGACCCAGTAACCGGTATCACGCTCGACCTGGGCGCCACCGGCGACCGCCGCCAGGCTACCGAGGGCTTTGCCGTAGTAAACATAGAGAAAGGTGCCGGGAATCATGCCGAGACAGGCGATGGAATAGTCGCGCAGTTCGACCCGTGTGAGCCCAAGCGCGTAGTTGAGCAGGTTGAACGGAAAAACGGGGGAGAGGCGCAACAGAAAGACGATTTTTCGGCCTTCGCGGGCGACGGCTCGGTCGATGGTGGCGAATCGCGGTCGATCCTGGAGGCGCCTCTCGATGGCGCCCCGGGCCATGTAGCGGGCGATGAGAAAGGCCGAGACCGCTCCGATCGAAGAGCCGAAGAAGACATAGATCGTTCCCTTTGCTAACCCGAAAATGGCGCCGGCCGCGAGAGTCAACAGCGAACCGGGGATAAACGCTACTGTGGCCACGGCGTAGCCCAACACAAAGACCACCGGACCCCAGAATCCGAGACCGTCTACCCACTCGGAGAATCCAGGAATATAACCTCCCAATGACCGCCCGAGCCAGACCAATAGCGCCAGCCCCGCCGCCAGACCCAGGAGCCGTGCGGCCTTGCCGAGCCAACTGCTCCCGTGCTCCGCGGGAGTCGCGCTGGTCTCTTGTCCTCTCATTCCGGGGCCTCGGCTCATGACTCTCTTGTCGGCTTTGGTGTGTTCGGTGAGACGCTTCACCTACCACGCCAACCTACGGGCGCGGTGGTCTTGCGGTTCACGTGGGGCGCGAGCGGCTGCGGAGCTCGCTATGCAGCGGTCCAGAGGGCGGCAGCGAGCAGGACTCCGCTGACGCCAATGAGCATGCCGGCTATCGAGCCCAGGTTGCCCCAGATCGTGCCGTATTTTGCCGTCTTCCCGAGGATCATCAGGCTGATGGAGGCGATGGCGAGCTGGGCCAGAACGAGAGCCAGGGTGAAGCCATCGGCCAGCGAGGTTCCGGGTTGCTTGGTCAGGGCCGCCGCGAGATTGGCAGCGGCGAGACCGATCGCGACGATGATGGCCGCCAGTGCCGCGAAGTCCCAGGACTTCGGTTTCTTGATCTGGAGCTTGAGAAACGGCAGTCTGAAAGTGTCTTCTGGCACGCGCGAAGGGTAGCACAGGGAAAACGGCGTTTCGGGCAGCGATCGCTCAAGGCTGAGAATTCCAGCGAACAGCGTCGTAAAGGCGGTTTGTGCAAGAACGTCCCGATTTTTCAGTCAATACATCAGAAAACCCTTGCCTTTAGTCAATTTGTCGGCTAATTTCTGCCAAACCGACGAAAAGAGGAGATCACTGTGCCAACTCGTGCCGAAATTATGAAGATCGTCAACCGCGAGAGCGTGCGTTTCTTGAGGCTCCAATTTACGGATCTGCTGGGGACCCTCAAGAATGTTGAGGTGCCCAAGAGCCAGTTTGGAAAAGCCCTCGACGGGCAGATCGCCTTCGACGGTTCCTCGATCGAGGGTTTTGTGCGGATCGAGGAGTCGGACATGCTGCTGGTCCCGGATCTGGCCACGTTCCAAGTCAACCCGTGGACCAGCGAGGACGGGACCCGCGTAGCGCGGCTCATCTGTGACATTTACCGGCCCGATGGAACGCCGTTTGCTGGGTGCCCGCGCCTGGCGCTCAAGAGGCAGGTCGAAAAGGCCAGGAGCACGGGCCATGAGATGGTCGTCGGACCGGAAGCGGAATTCTTTCTCTTCCAGAAGAACGCAGCTGGCGAGACCCTCCTCGACACGCATGATGTCGGGGGCTACTTCGACCTGACTCCGGTAGATAAGGGAGAGCAGTGTCGTCGGGACATCGTCGTGGTTCTAGAAGCGATGGGCTTCGAGGTCGAGGCAGCTCACCACGAGGTGGCTCCGGGGCAGCACGAGGTCGACTTCAAGTACGCCGAAGCGGTCGCATGCGCCGACAACGTTGCCACCTTTCGGTTCGTGGTCAAGAAGGTCGCTCTCGACGCGGGACTGCATGCCACCTTCATGCCCAAGCCTCTCGCGGGCATCAATGGCTCCGGCATGCACTGTAACCAGAGCCTCTTCTCCCGCAACGGCAAGAACGCCTTCTTCGCCAAGACGGCGGAGTGGCAGCTCAGCAAGACGGCGCTCGGCTACATCGGCGGCATCCTCAAGCACGCCAAGGCCTTTGTGGCCGTCACCAATCCCCTAGTCAATTCCTACAAACGCCTGGTTCCCGGGTACGAGGCGCCGACCAATATCGCCTGGTCGGAAAAGAACCGAAGCCCACTGGTGCGGGTTCCCGCAAAACGCGGCACATCGACTCGTTGCGAGGTTCGCATGCCCGACCCGTCCTGCAATCCGTATCTGGCCTACGCGGTGATGCTTGCCGCAGGCTTGGACGGAATCAAGGGCAAGCTCGATCCGGGCCCTCCGGTGGACAAGAACATCTTCGCGATGAGCCAGCGGGAGAAGAAGCGCCGCAAGATCGAACAGCTGCCGCCGAACCTCTCGCAGGCCCTAGACAACCTGGAGAAGAACAAAGTGATTCTCGGTGCTCTCGGGGAGCACATCGCCGAACACTTCCTGCTGGCCAAACGAGCCGAATGGGCCGAGTACGAGAGCCATGTGCATCCGTGGGAGCAGGAGCGGTATCTCAGCGCCTATTAGTCCGCAGGGCTGGATGTTGAGAAACCGGCAAGAAGCTAGAACACCGATCGCCGAGCAGTAT
>JAOTZA010000250.1 GCA_029861655.1 Acidobacteriota bacterium
CTCACCAGAAACGCGTAGATTGTCATCAACAGAATGTGACTCTCGGGCAAACGGCTACTCCTTGCGCCCTGCAGCGATGTCCCAGACGTCGAGTGTCAGAAGCAGGTTCATCAGACCCGCGGTCAATATGAACGCGTTACCGTACTCGAAGCCAGATGCGACGATGTCGCCCGCATAGCCCACCAGATATCGGAGGACGAAGTAAGCGAGCCCCATCCCCATCGAACCCAGGGTGGCGAGAATCGACAGGGGCCGGTCCGCGACGATGTGGTGGATGTTGCCGTCGAGACTACAACCGATCGCGAGGGCTGCGAAGACGACGGCACAGAACGCAAGCGCGCGCCTTGGTTTGCCCAGGTAGAAGTGACCGCCACCCGGGATCGCCCAGGCGAGCAAAACCGCCCGGGCCGCCTTGGCGAGATCCATCGGCTCAGAGTCCGAAGAGGCTTGCCCTGGCTGTGCCGCTTCCTCGGCGACTCTGCTCGCTTCCAAATCCTGCTCCTAGCCCCAAACTCGCTTGGTTTGTACCGTCAAGCTACCTGCCAGGTGGTTCATGACCACCCCAGCCATTCTAGTGGACACTCCGAAATGCCGCGAGGCCCCGCGGCAGAGCGCTCGGGTCTAGTGTTCCTCTTCGTTGAGGAGCTCTTTGAGCTCTTTCCCCGGCTTGAAGTAGGGAATCCTCTTCGACGGCACCTGCACCTTAGCGCCGGTTTTTGGATTGCGACCGATACGGGGACCACGCTGACGGATGCGAAAACTCCCAAAGCCCCTCAGCTCGATCTTGTCGCCGTCTCGCAATGAGTCCACGATGCTCTCGAAAACCGTGTTGACGATCAGCTCTGCGTGCTTTTTCGTCAACTGGGTGGTGCGAGCGACTTCCTCGACCAATTGCGCTTTTGTCATTCCACTTGATTGCACAATCTCCCCCTGGTAATTCCCCCGGTCCCCAGATGCTGCAAACTACTCTTCTTCCCCGCTCTCGCTCGGATCTGTGTTCTGCTCGGTTTCCTCGTCTTCAACCGCTTCAACTTCGATTGGCTCTTCTTCGGGTTGTTCGACCTGTTTGTGGTCTTCGCCCCGTTCTTCGACCTCGACGGCTTCGTCGGTGGCTTGCTCCACGACATTGCCGTGTTCCGCCGCGTAGGCTGCTTGCAACTCGGCGATTTCCTCCACGGACGGCTGCGTAACGCCACGCATTGCCAGCCCGATCTTGTGGTCTTCTTCTTCGATACGGAGGATACGCGCCGACACATAGCCGCCGACTTCGTAAAGCTCCTCGAGTTTGCCATCTTCGACATCGATCTCGCTGACATGGGCAAGCCCCTCGAGACCCTCGAAGATATCGACGAACAAGCCAAAGTCGGTGACGTTGATGACACGCCCGGTGACCGTGTCTCCGACGGCATGCGCCGACACGAAGTTCTCCCATTCGTTGGGAAGAAACTCCTTGATCGACAGCGACACCCGCTGGTTCTCAACATCGATGCTGGTGATTCGCGCACTCACCTTGTCACCGACCTTGAGCACCTCGCTGGGGTGTTTGACCCGCTTGGTCCAACTCATGTCGGAAACATGAATCAAGCCGTCAATCTCATCGGTGATCTGAACAAATGCGCCGAACTCGGTGAGGTTGCGGATCTCACCTTCGACTATGTGCCCCACCGGATGGCTGACGATCAGCTCCTCCCAAGGGTTGCGCTCCGCCTGCCGCAGCGACAGAGAGATGCGCCGCTGGCCGAGATCGAGCTCCGAGACGATCGCTTCGACATCATCGCCCACGTTCAACGCCTTGGCCGGGTTGACAACCTTTTTGGTCCATGACATCTCGCTGACGTGAATCAGACCTTCCACACCGTCTTCGAGCTCGACGAAAGCACCGTAGTCCACCAGGCTGACGACCTTTCCGCGGATGCGCGCACCAAGGGGATACCTTTTGTCGACCACACTCCAAGGATCTTCGCCTCGCTGTTTGTAACCAAGCGACACGCGCTCCGATTCGGCATCGAACTTGAGCACTACGACATCCACCTCGTCACCGACCGAAAAGTGCTCCGATGGGTGACTGACCCTGCCCCAGGAGATATCCGTAATGTGGAGCAGCCCATCGATTCCGCCGAGGTCGACAAAGACTCCGTAATCGGTAATGTTCTTGACCACCCCCGAGAGTAAGGCGCCTTGCCGCAGCCGCTCGACGGTCTCGGCCTTCCTTTTCTCGAACTCCTTCTCCAGCACGGCCTTGCGAGAGAGAACGACGTTGTTACGCCGCTTATCCATGCTGATGACCTTGAATTCGAGCTGCTCTCCCTTGAGCGATTCAAGGTTCTTGATCGGCTTGATATCGACCAACGAACCCGGCAAAAAGGCCCTCATCCCAACGTCTACGGTCAGACCGCCCTTGATGCGATCCAGGACCCTGCCCTGGATGATCTCTCCGGCTTTGTAGCTCTTCTCGATGTCGGCCCAAACGCGCATGCGCTCGGCCTTGTGCTTCGAAAGCATGACGTGGCCTTCGATGTCCTCGGCCTTCTCCAGAAGCACCTCGACATCGTCGCCGACCTTGACGTTGACCTCTCCGTCGTAGCTAGTGAACTCTCGGATCGGCACCAGACCTTCTGACTTGTAACCGACATCGATGACGACATTGCTCGACGTCACTCCGATGACTTTTCCGTGAACGATCTCGCCCTCGCTGAGATGGCGGATGCTCTCGTCATAGAGCTTGACCATCTCCTCGTAGCTGTAGTCGTTCTGTGATTCGTTTGTGCTGGAAACCGAGGCCTCGGCCGCCGTCTCCTGCTGTTCTTCGGTGGGGACCATTGAAAGAAGTAACCTCCTAGTGTCTGGGATCAGACGTGCGCCTTTCGACCACTGTATAGCGCTCGAGCCGAGTCACCATAAGTTCCTGCAAACTCGGGGCTTCAGAGTATAGGGACGGTGTCGAGCAACGTCAACCCAATACGTCAATCAACACGTGTTGGTAGATCCGCCTGTGCTTGATTCTGCTTCTGTCCGCCAACGTCGCGAAGGACCTGCAGCGAGGCCGTGATCTCGCCCCGGGTGACCGGGTGCTCTTCGTCACCGAGCGCACTTTCGAGGACCTCCACCGCCGCTTCGTTGCCGATTCGGCCGAGGGCCCACGCGGCGTGGCCGCGCACCGTCGGATCGGCGTCGCAAAGCGCCTGTGAGAGAGCTGGAAGATATCGTTTGTCGCCACGATTCCCCATCGCCACCGCGGCGTTGCGCTTCAAGCCCTCCAGCTTGGCGCGCTTCATCGCGGTGCCGCGAAAGATCTCGACATAGCGTTCGCGTTCTAGCGACAACAGGCTCGCGAGATCGAGATCCGCGCGACGCTTCGGTAGGTGGAACTCCCCCTCCGGCCAGAGGTCTCGGCCTGGGTTTACCGGGCAGACCTCCTGACACACGTCGCAGCCGAACACCCAATCGCCGATCGACGATCGGACATGGGACGGTATCGGACCGCGGTGCTCGATCGTCCAATAACTTATGCATCGATTGCTATCCAACCGATACGGCTCGGGAAAAGCCCCGGTGGGACACTCTTCGAGGCAGCGAGTACAGCTCCCGCAAAGATCAGAGATCGGCGGATCCGGCCTCAGTTCGAGGGTCGTAAACAGCTCTCCAAGTAGAAACCAGGAGCCCGACTCGGGGTGCAGCAGGTTGGTGTTCTTGCCCGCGACCCCAATGCCCGCGCGGGCTGCCAGCTCACGTTCGAGCACCGGCCCCGTATCCACGTACAGACGGGTTCCGGTGCCGGGAAAAGCGGCGCAGATTCGTTCCGCCAATGCTTCCAGACGCCGCTCCATCACGCCGTGGTAGTCCGAGCCGCGAGCGTACCTCGCGACCCTCGGCCACAGATCGCCCTCACTTTCGACCGAGTCGCGGAGTGGATGGTAGTGGAGAGCCACGCACACCGCGCTGCGAGCGCCGTCGAGAATGAGTCGCGGGTCGAGACGCACGTCGCGACGTTTCTCGAGATACGACATCTCCCCGTGCTCGCCCCTCTCGAGCCAGCGCTCAAAGGCTTCCTCGTGCTCGGATCGATCGAGTACTGCGACACCCGCCCGGTCGAACCCCTCCTCGAGCGCCCAGGCGCAGATCAGATCCGATTTCTCGCCTCCATCCACGGTTCGAGATTCTACGCGCCGACATGGTTGTCGCGATCTCGAGCGACCCGAGTGGAGTCTCCACAGGGCACGGTGCGTGCTACTCGAACTTCGGTTATCGAGAGGCACGCACCTCGGTTTCCCTCGCGCCGGAACCTTCGTAGTCTCCAATGGCTAGTGCCCTGCGCTCGGTCAAACGTCCCTAGTGGAGCTCCACCCGGGTCGCTATCACGCCTCGTGCATCAGGCCTGGAACCCAGGGCCGCGCGAGCGGAGACTTGGAGGCGTTGCGAGGTCCCAGCGTGGCGAGTGAAGGAGAGACGAGGAACAGCGATTCGCCGCACCGCAGCGGTCGCGTTGCGAGCGACCGCTCCAGAACCTTGACGATGAGCCCGGTCGGCGGGAGCGCCAGCCGCGCCAATGGAGCGAGGAGACGCGCGAATCGTCCGAGGTGAGTCTTCGGCGAGCCCGCTGGATCGCATAAGCCTCGCAGCGGAGCGAGGTGACCCGCGTGCCGACAAGCGCGAACCGCTCAACGAAGCCTCCGTGACGGAATGCTGTAGGTAGCTTGGATGCGCGAGCCCCGCTAGGTGCACTCCCTTGCGCTCCGTGGGGCTGTCGCTATACTGAGCACGTCATGAGCGCGACGCCCAGCTTTCTCTACTTCTTCCCCGAGCAGGAGATCACCGCCGAAGAGCTCCGGACCATCCTCGCCGGCGAGG
>JAOTZA010000027.1 GCA_029861655.1 Acidobacteriota bacterium
GTTGTGCGACGGGGGGATGATGATCCCCTGGGTCGATGACGACACGGTCACCGCCACTGAAAAGTCGCGGTCGTAGCCCTTGTCCACCATCATCGGGATCAAGATCGGCCCGATCGACGAGACGTCAGCAACACTCGACCCCGAGATGCCGCCGAAGAACATCGACGCCACCACGTTGACCATCGCCAGACCCCCTCGGA
This sequence comes from Acidobacteriota bacterium, assembly GCA_029861655.1. Lineage (GTDB taxonomy): Bacteria > Acidobacteriota > Thermoanaerobaculia > Multivoradales > JAHEKO01 > JAOTZA01. The sequence continues at coordinate 201 of JAOTZA010000027.1, forward strand.
TAAAACCGACGCAGACGTTCGCCAAATCGATCAGCCGCCGAGCCATACCGCCGCTCCCCATGATCTCGCCGCACAGAATGAAGAGCGGGATCGCCAGCAACGTCGTGTCGGCGAGCTGCACCGAGATCTTTTGCACCACCGAGAGCGCCGGAAGCCCGGCGGCGGAGAAGAACCCAAAAGCGGCGAGCCCGAGAGCAAACGCCACCGGCACGCGTAGCAGGAGAAGGACAAAGAAAAGACCAAAGACGAGCAAAGTGAGCGCGGCTTCGCTCATCTGCTGTTTCCACCGCCATCGCCATCGCCGCCAAGCGCCTGCTCGAGCGCAAAGACAAAGATGAGAAAACCGCCAACGATCGCCGGCACATACTGCAGCGAGGCGCTCCAGCCGGTCGCCGGCAACACGTTGTCTACCGCAGCGACCAGACGCACGGCATGAAAGCCGAGGAGGGCTCCAAAGACCGCCACCAGCAAAGCCGCCAGCCGGGCACTTCGTGCTCGCCAGATTCGCGGCAAGCGCCGCACAACCAGTTCGAGCGACAAATGGAGGCGCTCCGAGAGACAGTGGGCGGCGGCCAACAGCCCGAACCAGATCATCAGTAATCCCTGGACTTCTTCGAGCTGGGGGAACGACCGCCCCGCCAGCAGCCAGCTACCCAACTCGAAAGCGGTGAGGATCGCCAGCGCGCCGAGCAGCCACATCAGCACCACTTCGAGGCCGCGCGCAATCCGTTGGGTGAGCTGCGTCATCGAACACGGTTATTCTAGTGGCCATGGCTTTCTCCCCCATCCTCTCGAAGACGGCCCAGCGCGCTTGCTCGAGCTTTGCGCAACGCTTTGGCCGCGAGCCTAAGTGGCTGGCCCGTGCTCCGGGGAGAGTCAACCTCCTAGGCGCTCATGTCGACTACAGCGACGGTTGGGTGCTACCCGGAGCGATCGACCGAAGCGTCTGGGTGGCCGCAGCGCCCGCCTCGGGTGACACCACGACCATTCTCGCCCTGGACCTCGAAGACGAAGGTGGTTTCCTGGATTCGGCCGGCGGCCAAGCCCGCTTTGCGACCGTGCCGGCGCTGCCAAGCCTGCTGACACCGGAGAAGGCACACCGCCCACCTTTGACCTGGCTCGACTATCCGGCCGGTGTTTCGTGGGTGCTCACCCACGCCGGCCTATCGGCCCCACCGCTCGATGCCGTGCTCACCGGCGACATCCCAATCGGCGCCGGGGTCAGCTCCTCGGCGGCTGTCGAGGTCGCCTTTCTCCTGGCCTGGCAGGCAGCCGGCGAGTTCGAGCTCGAGCGGTTGCAGATGGCGCGGCTGGCGCGGCGCGTGGAAAACGACTATCTCGGCGTCGGTTCCGGAATCATGGATCAGTACGCTTCGCTCCACGGCCGGGACGGCCATCTTCTACTGCTCGACTGCCGTACCCTCGAAAGCCAACCCGTGCCAGTCGCCGGCGGCACCGCCCTTCTGGTCGCCGACAGCGGGATCCGGCGCCAACTCGTCGACTCCGATTACAACGACCGCCCGCGCGAGTGCGCCGAGGCGACCGCTCTTCTACGCCACCGGCTTCCGGGGCTTCGCACGCTTCGGGATGTCGGACTCGAGGATCTCGAGCAGTTCGAAGCCATCCTTCCCGAGCCCCTCGCCCGCCGCGCCCGACACGTAGTCGAAGAATGCGCGCGCGTCCTGGCCGGCGCCAACGCCTTGCGGCAGGACGATCTCGTGACCTTCGGGAATCTGATTCGCGCCTCACATGAAAGCTCGAGAGACCTCTACGACGTCTCGATTCCCGCGCTCGACACCTTGGCCGAAGCGGCCTGGTCGGCGGAGGGTTGTTATGGCGCTCGGCTGTCGGGCGCCGGTTTCGGTGGCTGTGTGACGGCGTTTGTGGATGAGGCTGCAATCGATGGCGTCTCGACCGCAATGGACGAGGCGTTCGAGCGTCGCTTCGGACGCCGGCCCGAGACGTTCGTTTGCCGCATCGGGGACGGCGCGAGATTGGTCCACCTCTGAGCATCTGAGACCTGTCAGTACCTGAGCACCGGTCGCTAGAATCCCGCCCCTCCAAATGCGCACTACTCGAGAGCTCCGCGAAATCGTCCTGGTCGGTGGCGGCCATTCCCACGTCCAGGTGCTTCGCTCCTTCGCGATGGAGCCGCCACCCTATGCTCATCTCACCCTCGTTCTCGATGTGCCCCTCGCGATCTATTCCGGGATGGTTCCCGGTCTCGTAGCTGGACGCTACACGGCACAGGAGCTCGAGATCGATTGCGTGCCGCTGGCCCGCCGGGCGGGCGCACGGGTCATCCTGTCTCCGGCGACGGGTGTCGACGCCAGGAACCGGCGGGTCCTCTTGAAGGACCGGCCGCCGATCTCCTACGACATCGCGTCCTTCGACACCGGCTCGACCGTCGGCGGGCTGAATCTTCCCGGTGTCCGCGAACACGCCCTCCCCACTCGCCCGATCGGTCTTTTTGTTCGGCGGATGGACGCCTTTCTGGAAAAAGCGCGCCGGCACCCGAGCGGCAAGGCTCTTCGAGCCGTCGTAGTGGGCGCGGGAGCCGGAGGTGTCGAGCTGGCGTTTACGCTCGAAAGGCGTCTGCGCACAGAGCTCGCGGCCGGCGTCGAGGTTCGATTGCTCGAAGCCGGCGAGCGAATCCTCCCCGGAGCCGCGCCTTCGCTTGTCCGCAGGATCGAGACCCAGGCGGAGAAACGAAGCATCGGCGTCGAGTGCGGTCGAAAAGTGGTTTCGGTGTCGGCCGATCACCTGGCGCTCGAGGGCGGAGTCGAGCTGCCCTGCGACCTGTTGGTCTGGGTCACCGGCGCGGTTTCGACCTCGCTTTTTGCCGACTCGGGGCTGGCGACCGACCCACGCGGTTTTGTGCTCACCCGCAAAACGCTCCAGGTACGCGATTACGATGACCTCTTCGCGGTTGGCGACTGCGCCAGCCAGATCGACTATCCACGCACTCCAAAGGCCGGCGTTTACGCCGTTCGCCAGGGCCCGTATCTGACCGACAACCTGCGTGCGAGTCTGGCTGGCGATCGGTTGAGGGAATACCGACCGCAATCCGATTTCCTCACGCTTCTCAACCTCGGTGACGGAAGGGCGGTCGGCTCCAAATGGGGCCTTACTTTCGAGGGGCGGTGGGTCATGGGTCTCAAGGACCGGATCGACCGGCGGTTTATGCGCCGGTTCCAGGTGCTCGGTCCCGACGGCCATCCGAGTGCCGAGTTCGAGGCGATGGGAACAATGGATGGCGAGACGGAAGGGATGCCGATGCTCTGCGGTGGTTGTGCCGCCAAGCTCGGTCAATCGGTACTCGATCGCGCACTCGAACGTCTCGAGCCCGGACCGAAGGACGAGACCGTTCGTCTCGGTCTCGAGCACGCCGACGACGCCGCAGCCTACGCCGTCGGAGCCGGTGACCACCGCCCAGTCGTCGTCTCGAGCATCGATGCGTTCCGCGCTTTCACCGATGATCCCTATCTACTGGGTCGGGTCGCGGCGGTCAACGCGGTCTCCGACCTGCAGGCCAAGGGCGTCCGCCCACGCTACGCCCAGGCTCTCGTTGCCCTTCCCCAGGACCGCGCCGATGAGACCAATGAAGAGAGCCTGGTGCAGATCCTCGCCGGTGCTCGCACGGTTCTCGACCTCCTCGGCGTCACCCTTCTAGGCGGTCACACCCTCACGGCAGCCGATGCTCTCGTCGGCTTCCACGTCGAGGGAATCGTCGCGAGCGAAACAGAGCTGCTGGGCATCGACCGTCTCGAGCCCGGCCAAGAGCTGATCCTCACCAAGGCTCTCGGAACCGGTGTCTTGTTCCACGCCGACATGAAGGGGATGGCTCGCGGCTCCTGGATCGGGGAAGCCCTCGAGTCGATGCAACGCCACAACGGCGTCGCCGCCGAAGCGGCCGTCGCTCACCACGCCACCGCGGCCACCGATGTCACCGGTTTCGGGCTCGCCGGTCACCTGGCCGAGATGTCCCGGGCGAGCGGTGTCACGGCGATTGTCGACATCGACACGCTTCCCGCGCTCGGCGGAGCGCTCGAGCTGATGGCGCGCGATGAGCGCTCGACTTCGCACGAGCAAAACGCAAAGGCCAAGAAGGGGATGCGGATCGCCGACGGCGCAGGCTCCCACCCGAAGCTCCCGCTGCTCTTCGACCCGCAGACCGCGGGCGGGCTGCTCTTTGGGGTGCCAACGGCCGAGCGCGACGCGTGCCTGACGGCGCTGCGAAAAGCCGGCGAGACAGCAACTTGTATCGGGCAGGTTGTCAAACGCCCAGCCGACGGGGCGCCGATCGAGGTGCGAGCCGCTTCGACTCTTTGAGTATTCCACCCCGCCGCGACAGCGCCGCCATCCGTTCGGGTGGCGAATACCGGTGCTTCAGATGAGAAACTGAATAGTTAGCCACGTTGAAAGTGAAGCCATGACGGCGAACCGAGTCCAACGGCTTTCCAGGTCCCTCGCCATTTTCGTCCCACTTCTCTGCGCGTTGCTGACGCCCGCCGGCGCCGTGGGCCAGGAGCCGATCGTCCCACTTCGGCTCAGCTTTTCCGATCCCGGTGCCCGCAGCATGGGCTTCGGTGGCGCTTTTGTCGCTCTGGCGGACGACGCTACGGCGGCTTTCGCCAATCCGGCCGGTCTGGTCCAACTCGCCAAGCCTGAGGTCTCGATGGAAGGGCGACACTGGGATTACTCCACTTCGTATGCAAAGGGCGGCCGCGTGGAAGGACAACCCAGCGGATTCGGGATCGATACAAGGGTCGGCCTGGAAACTGCGAGATCGGAGAACACAATCACCGGGCTCTCGTTCCTGTCCGTCGCCCATCCCCTGGGAAAGGGGTCCCTCGCATTCTTCCGCCACGAGCTCGCGAACTTCGCGTTCTCGGGCGAGACTCAGGGATTCTTCGGGGGCGGAACCAACTGCTGTCAGAATCGGTTCTTCGACCAACGGATGGCCACCGACGTGAACTTCGTGAGCTACGGGCTCTCCGGCGCCTACCGAATCACCGAGCGTCTCGCCGTCGGGCTTGGGGCGATCTACCATGAGACCTCCCTCACCTCCACTGCGGAGGTGTTTCTTCCCGACGAGGACCCCGAGCTGGGTTTGCTGGCGCCGACCTCCTACTTTGCGGAAAGATCGTACTTGAGCCAGCATCTCTTCGCCGATGACACGGACTGGAGTTTCACCGGGGGCTTTCTCCTGAGGCTGTCAAACAGCTGGAGGATCGGAGGTGTCTACCGGCAGGGGCTTGAGGCCGGGGTAACGGTTGAGACTACGGCCGGACAAGCAAACGACCTAGGAGTCTCACCGGGCACTCTCGTCAACCGCATCACCGGGATCCCGGTCCAGTTCCCGTGGGTCCTCGGTCTCGGCTTCGCGTACCGAGCCCCTGACGGAGGCCTCACTGTCACTTTCCAGTGGGACCACTTTCAATACTCGACCATCGTCGAGAGCCCCGGTCTCGAGGACGTCACGGTTGACGACACGGACGAACTGCACCTGGGGGCCGAGCACGTTTTTCTCCGCACCACGCCGGTTGTCGCCGTGCGAGCGGGAGCGTGGTTCGATCCCGATCACCAGGTCCGTTCGACCGGCGACGATCCTTTCGCACGTGCCCTGCAACCCCGAGGTGACAACGAGATGCACTATTCTGCAGGCCTCGGTGTCGCCCTCCAGAACCTCCAGGTCGACGTGGCAGTCGACTTCGCCGACCCGGTGAACACGGTTTCGCTGTCTGCGATCTTCGGCTTCTAGGTAGGCCGGCAAGGGTACCGGCCGGCGGTCGACACGGAGGTCGACCGCTACACAGAATCGGCGGCGAGGTAGGCGTTGGCCGCCTCGTAGCCCAGCGGGTTGCCGGTGTCGAAGAGCGGCCCCGGGAGTACGCAGCCGAGGGCGCCGTGCTCGGCGATGATCGCCTGGTAGGCCGGCACTTCGTCGAGCTCGACACCAGGGACTCCATAGCCCGGCCGGGTCCGCTCGAGGTACTCGAAGACGTGCGGCCGGCAGAGGTAGCGGCCACAGGTGCGGGTGACCCATTCACCCGGTTCGATCTCGAGCCTTCCCGGCTTCTTGTCTTCGAGATCGCGGATGTCGAGAACCCCGGGACGTAGCGTGTCGAACGCGATCCGGCCACAATTGCCGAAGCGCTGCGAGAACTCTTCGGTGAGCTCGACCACCCCGACCACGTCGAGACCGGTCTCTGAATGGAGAGCAACCATGCCGCCGAAGTCGTATTCGGAGGAGAGAAAAATGTTGTCGGGCAGCAACAGGCCGAACGGCTCGCCGGCGACGAACTCCCGGCACAGCGTAACGGCGTCGCCGAGACCCCGTTGCTCGTTCTGTACGACATAGGTCAACTTGGCGGCAAGCGCGCCCACCTCTACGAGGCCGTCGAGGACCTCGCGAATCACGAGCTTCCCTGGAGAGACCACAATCGCAATCTCATCGAGACCGGCGCCCACCGCTTCGTCGAGCGCATACAGGATTGCCGGACGCCCGCCGACCGGCAGAAGCTCTTTGTGACCGCCCGCAGACACCACGTTCATCCGCTTCCCCTTCCCCGCCGCCGGGATGACGGCCTTACGAGCTTTAGGGGCTTGCTGAAGAGCCCTAGCCATTGGACCGGGATCCTGGAAGCTCTTGCAGATAATGGTGCCAGAGCAATCGCGCGGCGACCGAACGCCAGGGCCGCCACGGCTCACCCAACTTCTCGAACCGCGCCCGGTCGGGCAAGGACCGGAGCCGCTTGACCCCCTGCGCCGCCTTGACAAGGGCCAGGTCGCCGGGCGGCCAGACATCGGGGCGGCCCAGCGCCATCAAGAGATAGATGTCGGCGGTCCACGGGCCGACGCCCTTGATGGCCAGAAGCTTCCCGCGGGCGGCGGCGCCGGGCAGTCGCCCGATCGCGTCGAGATCCACTTCCCCGCTCTCGATCGAACCCGCCAGCCCACGGCAGTAGCCGGCTTTTTGCCGGCTGAAGCCGATCTTGCGCAGCCGCGCCGGGGTCAGACAAAGAAACGATCCCGGCTCGAGCGGCTCGGCGGCGTCGCGGAGCTTCTCAAACGTGGCGCGTGCCGAAGCGATTGAGACCTGTTGTTCGAGGATGATGCAAACAAGCGTCGGAAACCCCGGCTCACGATCCCACAGCGGCGGCGGTCCATGCCGGCGAACGATCCCGGCCAAATCCGGATCCCGTTCGGTCAGTTCGGCCAGCGCGCGTTTCAAGGTGCGCCGGGTGATTCGCGGCTCTCTCGGCACGAGACGCTAACTTGACCGTCTTGCCGGTGTCATCGTGACGTGACGGAAATGGCTGGACACACGAGGCTTGCGATCGAGGGCGACTCTGTCCGCCCTTGAAGTGCGGCGAGGAGCCCGGAGGGAGCCACCAGGCAGGCGATCCGTTGGTTCTGTCATTTGCCCCAGGTCAGAGTTGCCAGAATTCCGAGTCGAGCCCCAGCTCGATAAGAAGCGCCTGCGACTCCCTCTTGGATCGCGGCCGCCAATCCGGAGACATGCGATCCCGGTACCACCGGCGCGCCAACTCCTCCGCGCGCGAAAGTTCGAGCACCTCGCCGCGGTTGTTTTCGCCACCCTCGAGCCAGTTCTCCAGATGCTCTTCCGACCGGAAGAAGCGAATGGTACTTCACGTGAACCGGATGTCGGCCCACCAGTGCTTCGCGGGTACGGCGATGTGAAAGATGACGTCGCCCGTCGTCTCCTTCCCCTTCACTACGAGATCGATCTGCGCCTCGCAGTCGGGACAGACCGAACGGATGGTTCCGTCGCAACCCAGGAGAGGAAGTAAACCCAGCGCTTCCCAGGCGCAACTCGAAAACCACTCTCTCTCGCCGTCCGATACGACGTGCGACGTTTCCACCGCGGAAAACGGCGGCGCCATTTCGATCCGCCTCGTCCCTTCTTCGAGCACAAAGGCGTGGACTTTCTCGAGTCGATCAAATGCCTCGGCGGTCTCGCGATCGGTGACTCCGAGCTCGGCCGCTACCTGGGAGACCGCCGGTGCTCGGCTGGTCCGGACCAGGTGCTCGAGAACCTGAAGCCGCGCCAAAGCGTCGATCGACAAGTAAGCCACGGACCCATCATAGACCCTAGTGGGCCGTCGCACCCAAGCTGCTACTAGATGGCCGAGTCACTCGTCCCCGAAGTCAAGGCGCGCTGACGCAAGCATAGCCGTGGCTATGGTGAGGAGGCGCAACGTAGAGTTCGGGGACGAGGGCCGGTCAGCTGGTAGCGGCTTGGGTGCGACGGCCCACTAGTGCTCGATCGAGAGCTCGTGGCCGGCCGAGTAGGCGGCGAACTCCGGAGCGTACATCGACTGGAGCGTCGCCGGACCTGTCTTGAAGGTACCCGCAGTCGACGCGCGCAGCCGGTACTTGAAAGTGTACTCGCCCACCGGCAGCCACTCGAAAAAGAAGTTGGTTCCCGAGTCACGAATCTCTTCGTACCACCCCAGCCCCAGGTTCCACTTGAAGCTCGAGGCGTTCGACTCGGGCTCGAACCCCGCCGGCCGTGGATCGCGCAGGTGCACGTATTCGGCAGCGTGTTTGGCCCTGAGGGACAGCTGTACCTCTACCTGCTCTCCCACCCCCAACTCGGTTCCTTCCGTCATGGGCTCGATGACCCACTCACGACCGTCGTTGAAGCGCCGGAAGTACTTGCGCGTGACCTGGAAGAAGTCGCCACTCGCCTCTTCGGGAAGCTTCTCGGTAGAAAAATGCCAGGTGGCGGAAGCAAAGAGCAGCCCCGGAGTCTCCTTCTCGACCACGATGGCCGAGGCTTCGGCCGGCACGATGTCCTCTCCGACCAGGACGATCTGGTTGTTCTTTCCCGTGTATTCGTCGGGCTCGAAGACAAACGACTCGACACGCGGGCCGATCTTCACGTCCACCGCCTCGCGCGCTCCAAGGATCCCTTCGTGGCGGAGGTAGTGGGTGAGGGCGTAGATCACCTCGGCCGTTGCGCGAGTCGACTTCCAGTGACTGAGCTTCTTGTTGAGCATCAACCACTGGACGAGCCCGTGTCGGCGCTCATCGTCGGGCTCGAGCTCGGTCAGCGTTCTTAGCGCAAAAGCGTGTGTCTCGATCCGATCGTTGTACCAAAGCCAACCACGGTCTTCCGGGGCCCAGTAGGTCCCTTCATCGCGGCCGGTCTTGGACGAGTCCATGACGCTGTCGAAGACCAGCCGCGCGTCTTCGCTCCGCCCGCTCCGCTCGAGGGTCAGCGCGAGATAGGCCTTGAGCAACGGCGAATGCAACTTCCAATGTTCGAACGAGAAATCGAGCATCCGTTTGCGCTCGGCCTTGTCGAAGACGCCGCCAGTCCAGGACTCATCCGGATAGCTCGAGAGCACATAGTTGAGAAAGGTGACGATCTCCCAGCAGCAGTCCTTGGCGATCGATTGCGCCACTAGCTTGTCGACATAGTGGCGGTGCATATACCCCCAGGCGGGCTCGACCATATCCCGCGGGATGTCGATGTCGAATTCGAGCGCGCGCGAGAAACCGGCCAGCAAATAGAGCGTCATGTAGGGCGACGGCGGACCACCGGGCCACCACGGGAAACCGCCCAGTGAGGTCTGGCTCTTGCGCAACTTGGCCAGCGCTCCTTTGCGCTCGGCCGAAGCGATCCGCGGGTCGAGAACCTTGACGAGATCTTCGGTCTTGTCGGCGCCGCCGCGAGATTGGATGAGCCACGGCGTCTCCTCGAGCGCCATCTTGCGGTTGGAGTCGGTGGCCTCCCATGTCTCGAGCCGTGTGTCGCGGGCGGAGAACTCCTTCGCCATTTTGCCGACCGCGGGATACTTATCGTAGAGGCTCGACAGGATGCCGGTCGAGACAAACCGGTTGAGCGTCTGCTCGGTGCACTCGTACGGGTACTCGACCAGATACGGCAGCGCCTGGAGCACTCCGTAGAAAAGCTGCCCGTCGAGGGTCACCACCATCTGTTCGTCGATGCGGCTCGAATCGTCATCCGCCCGGAGATCCTCAAAACGGAGCTCTCGGCGGTCCTTGTCGCGCAGAGTCGCAAAGCGCGACTGGACGAGATGCATGCGGCCGGGAAGAACCGGAATCGGACGCAGCTCGCCATCGGAGAAATCACCCGCCCGGCCGACCACCCGAAACGCAATCGGGCCCACACGCGAGGGGGCGTGAACCGGGAAGGTCAGAGTCGTCGAGCCGCCCGTCTCGACGGAGAACGGTACCCCTGTGACGGTCTCGACCTCCAGACCAAAGTCCGCCAGTACGCTCGACTCGGTGACGGGATCCTCGATGTCGAAGTCGAGGGTTCCGGAGAGATCCGACTCCCCCGCGTTGTTGACCACCACCCGCAGCTCGGCCCGATCCCCCTCGCGCAGGAATCGTGGTAGCGATGGCCGGACCAGCAGCTCTTTGACGGTTCGTGCTTGGCTCTCCAGCCGGCCGGCCCGGAGATCCTTCGTCAGGGCGTGAACCCAGACGCTCCATTCCGTCACCGAGTCGGGCACCTCGAACTCGAAGGCCACCTCGCCTTCCCCGGCGAGCAGCAGGTGCGGCTCCCAGAACGCGGTCTCGGAGAAATCGGTGCGCAGAGCCTCGGACTGGGGCGCTGCGTCCGCCTCCAGCGGCGCGCTGGCCGGCAAACGCGCCTCCTCCTCCAAAGCCACTTTCCCCTCCGCCTGGATGGCGACACTATCGGCCATCATCGGAGCCGCAGCGACCTTCATCCGGCGGGCAAACCCGGACCGTCCCAATCCGCCGATGCCGTAGTTGTCGAGATACGTCAAGCGGTCCACGCTCAAATGAGGGTAGCTCGGGATCTTGGCGAAATCACGCCGCCGGCTCCAGACCGGCCCTGCCGATCCGAGGTTGCCGCGCAGCGGCAACCAACCCGTACGAGTCGGATAGAGACTCAATGGATCGACCGGGCTGTGGGCGGCGAAGAGATCGAGGCTCTTGTCGTACATGTAGGCCAGCAGCTCGGCGCTTCCTTCCACCAGGGCAGCCTCATCCGCCGACTTGACGCTGACTCGCCAGCTCTCTTTGTCGCCCGGTCGCAACTTGTCGCGGAAGGTCGAAAAGGCGATCTCGAGCTTCCGATCGTCCCACGGCACAAAGATCGAATCGTGGAGGATCATGAGCTGATGATCGCGAAGGGCCGTCAGCCGGGTGGAGAAACCGCCACGGAGCTCACTTCCGACCGGGATCTCGATCACGCGAGCTCCCGACATGGATTCGAGGCGCGACTCGTCGATCTTCTCGCCGCCGGAGAAGATTTCGAGCATCAGCTCCTGATCGCTCAAGCCGGAGTGGACCAGCAGCCGGGCCGTTCCACCCACCGGCACCGAGCCCGTCTCGGCCATCAAAACAGCCGGGAGTGCCAGTGGCGTCGACGAATCCAGGGCGATCACAAACTCGGCGGCGGTCTTGAACACAGCGCCAAAGGGATCCCGCGTCTCATAGCGCAGACGGTAGGCACCCGGTACGAGCGCCGGGAGCTCCACTTCGGCCTTTCCCCGGTCGTCGTGCGCCACCTCGCCGGAGCCGATCCCGTCGCCATCGGTCCAGGATCGAAGGACCTGCCGCAGGTCATAGCCTCCCTGCCACCGGGGTCGCAACCGGTCGCCTTCTGTTTCGTAGCGGCGCGCGCCGCTCCCGGCCCCTGCCTCCTCGCCGGCGTCGTTATCAGAAGATCCAGAAGGTCCAGGACGTCCAGGAGGTTCGGGAAGGGGCTGCTCCGCCGGTAGCAACGTCATTTGCGGTTGCTCGAGCGCCACCAGCTGCCAGGTTCCCTCGCCGGCCCGCGGCGTGCCGTCTAGATCGAGGCGCCGGATCGTGAAAGCTGCGGCTTCTGTGGGATCAAAGAACCGCTTCGCCGGCTCCAGGGCGGCCTTGACGGTGACGAAGCCGAGCGTGAACACTCTCTCCGCCGACCGTGTCTCGCCACCCGGATCGGTCGCATCGGCGCTCAGCCGGTAGCGGTAGCTCACTCCACTGCCGGCTTCACGCTCATCCGCCTCGGGGGTGAACATCAGCCGGAAGACACCGTCCGCATCCAGCGGCGCCACACCGCTCGCGACCGTGGCGGCTCGAGTGTTTCCCCCTCCGTAGTACCAGCCCCACCACGGAGGATAGACCGGCTCCCGACTCACCCTCCAGGCCACCGATCCTTCGACCACCGGCAGACCGAAGTAGTACCGCGCCGATCCGGCAACCTCGGCCGGCCGGTTGAGCCGCAGAGGCTCGCTGGGCTCTTTGATCTCCACCTCGAACGTCGGTCGTTTGTACTCCTCGACCACCACATGGGCACTGTCCCCGGTCGACGCCCGCAGTCTCCAGCGGCCAAGTAGCCGGCCGGCGGCGGGAATCTCGAAAGCCCCGGAGACCGAACCAAACCGGTTGGCCACGACGTCCTGCGACTCGACCGTCTCACCGTTGGCGTCGACCAATTCGAGGACCAGCTTCTCACCGGGCGAGGTCTGGAAGTTCCCCTCGAGACCACCATACGCCACTGCTTTCCATAACAACCGCTGGCCGGGGCGGTAGACACTGCGGTCGGTGTAGACGAGAGCTCGCGCTTGCCGCACCTTTTCGCCGCGCCGCTGGAAATAGTGGTTGGCGGCATCGAGAGACACGTCCTCACCCTTGCGCGCGAGGAAGAAATGCCCGGCTCGCGGCGAGCCGCTGCGAAACACCGCCCGGCCGTCATCGCCGGTCGTCTTTGACTCCACTCGGCGATGCCCTCGCCGGTAGTCGTAGCGATAGAGGCTCACGTCGGCCCCAGAGACCGCTCGACCGCTCTCCCCGGACCGCACGGTGACCGATATCCGGGCTTCGCCCTGCCTCGTCACCAACACCAGGTCCGAGAGGATCAGGTTTACAGCGCTCCTCAGATTCCCATCCGCCCGGAAACCGGGTTCGACCGACGCGACCACGACAACCAGACCTCTCGAGTCGAGATCCGGCGTCACATAGGTACGGTGATCGCGATAATCCGCCGTCGCCGGCAGGTCGACCACCCACTCGGCTGTCGGTTCCCCGCCGCGCACCAATTTCTGGACCTCCTGGTCGGCGGGCAACAGGTTGTAGTCCTTGGCCCGTCCCAGCCGCGATTCGAGGTCGACCGCGTAGGCGCGGAAAAAGAGCCTCTCCAGATTTCGGTGCATGACGGCAATCGAGCGGCGCCGCGAACCGTCGAGAATCATCGAAGTCATCGAGTATCGCGGCGCTTCGATCGCGGCGACGATGTGACGGCAACGCTCGCCACCGACGCTCTCCGGATGTCTGTCGGCACCGGCGAGAGCTATCTCCCGCGCTCTCACCAGAGCATCGGTGGCGTTTTCTTGACGCACGAACTGAGCGATTTCCGCTTGTCCGACCGACCACCATGCGAGGTTGAAGTCGAACTCCTCCATACGCTCTTCGAGATGGCGACGAATCACCAGACGGTCTTCAGCACGGTCGAAAGAGCCGTGCACACGGCGCAGCCTCTCGAGCCGCGCCTCGAGCGCCGCTTCGTCGCGCTCCGCCCGGGAATGCCACACCTCGAGGTCGTCGAGGACCGCGGCCAGTCGCTCGAGCGGATGGGCATCGGGATCCTCCGCTTGCCTCGGCGGCAGGGACCCGAGCAACCCCTCGACCGGGATTCGAAAGAGACGGTTGGAATCACCGGTACTCCACAAGCTCGTATCCGCGAGCAGCTCAACCCACAAATAGCTCACGGTGTCGCGAAACGTCCCCCGGATCCCTCGGGGGTAACTGTTCGATTGTAGATAGGCCCCGACGAACCCGGTACCGCGTTCGCCCCAACTCTCGCGATCGAGCCAGATCCGTGCCAGAACCCGGTGAGCCTCGGCGGCGATCTGATCCAGGGTCCACGCCTTGAGATCGATCTGATCCCCGGTATCGACGCGCTCGCGCTGCCGAATCTCCCAGGAGTAGGCGCGCAGATAGGAGGTCAGACCGTGGGCATAGAAGAGATCGAGAACCACGCGAGATTCGGGTTTGTCGGGCCACTCCTCATCCTGCAGCAGCCGGACGGCGGTCTCGTAGCCGTGGAGCCCCGTCCGCAGCTGAACGAGCTTGACCAGTGCCCGGGTCCAGTTGTCCTGGTCATTGGCATCACGGGCCGTCTCGAGCAGACCCTCGGCGGCTTCGAAAGCCGCTTGGAACTTCTGCTCTTTCTCGAGCTCGGCGATCTGATCCCAGTCCATCTCCTTGCCGTCCTCCCGGTCGGGAACCGCATCATCCTCTGCGCCGGCTGCCCCGTCATCACTCACGCCCGGCGGCTCCGCATCGCCCTCGGAAGAACCGGCCGCAGTTGGTCCGCCATCGGAGCTCTCGATGGGTTCCGGGGTCTCTCCGGCTTCAGACGTAGATTCGCCGCCCGAACCGGCGCTCAACCCGTTGGCCAGGGGCTCACAAGCGGCCAAAAAGACGCCCAGGACCGCCGCAACGAACACCACCGCCAGCCAGTTTTCAAGTTCCACCCGCCGACGCCCATGCGCCGGCTGCCCGGATCGGGGGGTCCTCAGCATCTGCATCATGCGGCCCTTTGAGTTTGCAAGAACGAATCCAGTTTCGTTCCCATCCACCTTTAGACGCACCCGCACAGCGAGACGAAACCCGTCTGGGCCATAACACCCTGTGTTAAAATTTCACTGTACTCTTCAGCACGCCGCTGCCCCACGCGCAGCCGAATCCGAGCAGCCGTTTCCACGAGGACCATGCCAAAGCTACCAGAGTCCTCGACGGGCCTGTAAGCCCTCAGCCTATGTTCGACAACCTGCGCTACGACAGCCGGCAGCTCAAGCTGAACCGAACCCAGTCTTCCTGGTACGTGTTGGAAGCCTTGCTCTTTGACAACGGGTTTCAAGCCGTGGTGCTTCACCGGCTGGCGCATGCATTCAAACGCCGGCGGATTCCGGTCCTCGGCTCTCTAGTGGCCCGGCTCAATCTCTTCTTGACCGGTGTTGACATCGCCCCAGGAGTCGAGATCGGACCGGGGCTGATCATCAGCCACGGCAACGGTCTGGTCATCGGCAGCCGCGTTCGCATCGGCCGCGAGGCCTGTCTGCTCCATCAGGTCACCATCGGAGCGCCTCACTACGGCCGGCTCGAGGACATGCCGCAGCTTGGAGACGGCGTTTTCGTAGGGGCCGGCGCTCGGTTGATCGGCAGCATTCGCATCGGCGACGGTGCCTTCATCGGCGTCAACGCCATCGTGACCGAGGATCTCGCAGCCGGAGCCAAGGTCCTCGTGGAGTCGACCCGCCCAACCGGCGCTCGGTCGGAGCCTGCCGCAGAGAAACAGGCCTGAACTCGAGGTTGCGCCGGGCGGACAGCTCGGCGGATCAGGAACTCGTCCGGTCGAGAGCTCTTTGTGCGGCCTGCTCGCCACTGATGAACGACTCGTCCGTCCACTGATACCCCCACTCCCCGTAGCGACCGCAATAGCCGATTTCCGCATCGTCGAGAAAACCATGGACTGCCTCGACGGCCGCGGGGCGATCGAGATCGAAAATCACGTTGGCGAACGGAGCGACCCGAGCCTCGGTCACCAGAATCTCGTCCGTCTCCCGAAGCACTCCACAGCGTCGCAAGTCCGCCACAACCGGCTCGATACACTCCTCCGGCCGGCGATCGAGGGGTTTGTACTTCTCGGAGTAGTACAGCTCCGCTTGGATGCTGCCGGCGCCGGGCGGCACGTTCGCCGGTGAGAGCATGTGTGGAAAGCTGAGTCGGGTAAAGATGAAGTCGCGGTCGTAAAAGTAGGTCCAGTGCGCCGGCGAGATGTCGGGCCGGTCAATTCCTACGTTGACCACGACGCAGGTCGTGCAAGCCAGCCTTGATGCGGCCTCGACGACCTCGGGTGGAGCACCCTCGATACGGGCAATCAGCGACGGCAGCGGCATCGACGAGATCAGGTGCTCGTACTCGACGTTGTCTCCCCCGGCGAACTCGAGACGGCGCCGAGCGGCGTCGATACGCATGACCTCATGCGACAACTCGAGCCGGCAATGACGATAGAACGGCTCGAGATATGAAACGAACCCGTTCTCGGAGGGATACCGGAAGTGATCGACATAGTGAACATCGGGGGTGACGGGCTCGACCGCACCCCGGAGCACCTCATCCATGGCGGGCCGGTAGAGTCGGGAGCCGAGCCAGTCGGTCGTCATGTTCTCGGGTCCGGTCGTGTGGTACTTGGTGCCGTACTCAGTTGGGAAGGTCTCGGCGAACGTCCGGCCGTAGGCGGCCAGCAACCATTCCCGGTAGTTGGAGAATTCAGTGGAGTCGCCGCTCTGGGTGGCGACAAAATCCTCGATGACACGGCTGACCAGGTCCGGTGGCAGCCCATAAAGGTTGCACTGTGCCGGATGCTTGATCCAGTGCCCTCGCCAGTAGTTGTTGACCTGCGCCTGAATGATCTCGAACTCTCGGCCGACGTTCTCGGCAAAGAGCGCCTGCAGCCGTTCGTCCCGAGTGAAGGAGATATGAGGACCGTCGTCGAATAGAAACCCGCTCGAGTGCCGGAAAGTGGCGGTATGCCCCCCGGGATACGGGTTCTTGTCGTACAGGGTCGGGCGCACACCCTCGGCGCGCAATCGGTGTACCGCGCCCACCGCGGCCATTCCGGAGCCGATGACGACGATCTCGGTCACAGCCTCACCCTCACAGCGTCGTTGTGAGCGCCTTGAGGTCGGATGCACGAACTTGTTCCCCCCGTTGCATCTGGTTACTATATGTCGCTCGAAGAGTCCCCAGCAGCCGGGACAAACCACCCAAAGGAAACAGCATGGCAAACGCCGCCTACAAAGGCCTGAAAGGGCTTTACCGGAAGGGCCACCACACGGCCCTACGCGGGCTCAACGCGATGGGCTTCAATGTCGCGCTGACAAAAGACTTCTACTCCGCGATGCCGGTGCTGTCGGAGTTGAAAGCCAGCCGCGATTTGTGGGACCGGCCGAGCGAGCTTGTCGGAGTTTCCTACGAGTTGGAGTCCATCAAGCAGCGTCTGGCGCAGTTGGTGTCGCACTACGGAGCGGAATACGAGGCTCTTCCAAGCTACGAAGAAAAGAAAGCGATGAAGATCGGCCCGGGATTCACCCTGGTCGACCTCATGGTGCTCTACATGACGCTCCGCGACATCAAGCCGAGAAAGTATGTCGAGATCGGCTCGGGGTTCTCCACCTATTACGCCTGGCTGGCGATCGAGAAGAATCGCGAAGAAGGCGTCGATTGCGATTTTCGTGTCGTAGACCCTTTCCCGCGCGACCCTTTGAAGGAGCTGCCGAATGTCGAGGTGCGTGGTGTCCGAGCCGAGACCGTCGAGCTCGACTATTTCACCTCGCTCGAAGCCGGGGACGTGCTCTTCATCGACACCACCCACGTCCTGAAAATCGGGGGCGAGGTCGCCTTTCTCTATCTCGAGGTCGTACCCAGACTCGCGCCGGGGGTCACGATTCACGCCCATGACATCCATTTCCCGTATAACGCTCCGCATCCTGCCGAGACCTACATTTTGGACGCCAAGTGGCCCGGATACTGGACCGAGGCGATGCTCCTCCAGGCCTTTCTCGCCTTCAACCCAGAATTCGAGATCGTCATGTCGACACCCATCATCCGGCACTTCGACGACGAGTTTCTCGATCGGACTTTGCCCGACTATCAACGGCTGTCGATCGAGAACTACGACACCCACCACGGCTCCCTCTGGATGCAAAGAGTCGCCCGCGGTGGGTAGG
>JAOTZA010000251.1 GCA_029861655.1 Acidobacteriota bacterium
TAGGGCAGCTTGTCGATCTCCAACCGGGCATTGTCATGAGCCAGCGTCCAGCCGGCGTCGCCGACCGGACTGACGTAGATAAAAGCCGCCTTGACGGCCTGGCCACCCGCTGGCTCCGCTTCCGTTGCCGCCGCCTCGCCGGCTTCTGGTGCGGCCGCCTTCTCGGCACCACCACCGCAGGCCTGGAGGACCAGACCGCCGGTGACAATCATGACCGCGATCAAAAGGTTCAAACCTGTGCTCTTCCCAATCCGTGACATCAGTGTGCTTCCTTTCTGTTGTCTTCTATCTACTCTTTGTCTTCTAGGTCTTCTTGGGTCTTTTCAACCCTGCTCCGTACCGACACCCAGATCACCCGCCGCGGGCACTAGCAGTGCTGGGGCCCAGCCCCCTCTCCTCCGGTGTCCCCGGGATCAGATTGTCGAGCACGATGCCCAGGATGGCGGCCACCGCCATGCCAGTGGAGCCGATCGAACCGACGATTCCACCCAGGGTGGCCGGCATCGTCGCCAGAAAAACCTCCGCCGACGGTGTGAATATGGCCAGTGTCTGCCCCGGTCCCAGCAAATCGGCGCTGGCACGGGCGGCGAAGTAGGCCGGCACCGACAGACCCATGAACAGCGAGAAGCCGGAGATGAACAGGTTGCGGTCGCTGTGCAAATCGGCCTTGGCCAGCTGCTGCACGCCGATCGCAGAGATAAGCCCGAAAAGCGAGCAGTAAAGCCCACCGACCACCGGTCCCGGGATGGCGGCGGCAAAGCCGCCGAACTTGCCAAAGATGCCCAGCACGATGAGGATCACGCCGCCGACCTGCACGACATGGCGCGAGGCCACCTTGGTCAGACCGACGAGACCGATGTTCTCGGAGTAGGAGGTCGACGCGAAGCCGCCGAACACACCGGTCAGGAAGCAGCCGATCCCCTCGGCGCCGATCCCCCGGTTAAGCTGCTTTTTGGTTGGGTCGCCGGCCCCTGACATGTACGAGATGGCGTGGTAGTCCCCCACCGACTCGACCATGGAAGCCAGATAGGCGGCCAGGATGGCGAAGAAGAAGCCGAGGTTGAACTTGGGCCAGCCCCACGGGAAGAACAGCTCACTGGGCGCCAGTCGCACCCATTGCGAGTCGTTGACCGCCGCCAGGCTCACAGCCGACGGATGCCCCTCGGGGAAAACCCCCATCCTGGTCAGGATGTAGCACAGCAGGCTCACCACGATGACCGCCGTCAGGATCGGGAAGAGGCGAAAGAACCGCTTCTTGCGCGCCAGCACCAGCGAGAACACGATGACCAAGGCGATGGTCAGCAACGAGATCGGCCAGTGGGTGCCGGCCTTGGGCGCGCCGACCCCGAAGAGAGCCAGGCCGATCAGCATGATCACGGGCCCGATGACGACTGGCGACAGCATCTTCCGTAGCGCACCGACGAGCCCGCTGAAGCCGATGGTCATCTCCACCAGGGCGCCGAGAATGATGGCGCCGGCGATGTACTGCATAGCCAGGGGTCCGACCGCCTGACCCGCCGCCTCGGCCTCGGCCGCCGCCGTGCCGATAATCAGGAAGAAGGTACCCAGAAACGCGAACGAGACTCCCTGAACGATCGGCAGCCGTGTGCCGATGGTCGTCTGGATGAGCGTAGCCACGCCCGAGGCGAGCATCACCATCGAGATCAGCCGTGCGGTGTCCGCCGAGCTCATGCCCATCACCGGGCCAAACAGCAACGGCACGCTCACCGTCGCTCCAAACATGGTCAGTACGTGTTGCGCACTCAGAACCATCGTCCTGGGAAGCGCAGGTCGGTCCTCCAAACCGTAGATCGGTTGGTTCCTTGCCGGCTCGGACATAGGGCCTCCTCCCTTTGAACCGATGTCGCCGCGACGCTCGAAGAGCGCGGGCCTACCCCGCGTTCCCGCTCGCGGTCCCCTGCTAATAAACGCCGAAAGTGTACACGACGAGTGCCCGCGTTCGAGCCACAAAACTCGAGACTTTCTCTAGGTTCTTTGTTTGGAGCACTTGAAGAGCGGGGCCGGCTTTGTGCCGGCGGCCATTTTCGTTCAGACTTGCAGGAGTCACGGAGCGGGATCACGCATGAGTGCCAATCGCCTGAGCAAGATCTGGGAGTCCGTCGCCGATCGGGGCCGCGAAATTGTCGCCGCGCGACGAGGCGCACGCCTGTGGCGAGACCTGGAACATCTCTGCCGCGACCTCCTCGCGGAGCCCGGCGAAGCTTCGGCCTCGGCGATGGCGCGAGAGGTGGTCGAACGCTACGAGGCGCTCGAGAGGAACCTGACTCTGCCGTTCTTCACGATGCTCCTCGAAGAGTTCTCTGCGGATGTCGATACCGTGAATCGCGCCGCCGACGCATACCGCGCAGCACCCGACCCGGAGCACCTCCTGGAACTGAGCCGGGCGGTGGAAGCTCCGAGGCAAGAGCTTCTCCGACGTCTCAACATGGCCCCCCACGGCACGGCCGCGATCGTCGCAATGCGCAAGGACCTTCTGAGGTTGGTCCCGAAGCACCCCGAGTTACGCTCCGTCGACGCCGATTTCGAACATCTCTTGCGCTCGTGGTTCAACCGCGGGTTTCTCGAGCTGCATCGAATTGACTGGAACACCCCCGCCGTCCTTTTGGAGAAGCTCTTCAAGTATGAAGCCGTCCACGCGATCCGCGATTGGTCCGACATGCATCGCCGCCTCGAAGCGGACCGCCGTTGCTTCGCCTTCTTTCACCCAGCTCTTCCCCAGGAGCCACTGATCTTCGTCGAGGTAGCACTGCTCGACGGCCTGGCCGAGTCGATCGAGCCTCTGCTGGACAGCACGAGCGTGCCGGGAGACCCATCGGGAGCAAACACTGCGGTTTTCTATTCGATCAGCACCTGTCAGGACGGGCTGCGCGGCATCTCGTTCGGGAGCTTCCTGATCAAACAGGTCGTCACCGAGCTCGCCGAAGAGCTGCCTCGCTTGAGAACCTTCGCGACGTTGTCGCCGGTGCCGGGGCTGCGCAAGTGGCTGACGAACGATACGGCGCAAGAGACCGCCGGGTTGACGTTCGAGGAGATCGAACTGTTGAGCCTCTTGAAACGGACCACCTGGCACCGTGACGACGTCAAAGCGGAGTCGTTGAAAGAGCTGCTGCTCTGGTCGTGTGCTCGCTACCTGCTCGAGGCGAAAGCCGAGGATCGGCCGCTCGACCCGGTAGCGCGCTTCCACCTCGGCAACGGCGCCTCGATCGAGCGCATCAACTGGCTTGCCGACACTTCAGCCAAGGGGTTGCGACAGTCGGCCGGCCTGATGGTGAACTACGTCTACCGTCCCTGGCGAATCGAGCGTAACCATGAGGCCTATGTCAGCCGCGGGAACGTGTCGGCTTCAAAGGTTGTCCGGGCGCTCGCTCGCCGAAAGAGCAAGAGCTAGCAGCCCGTGGTAGGGGCTTGCTGAAGAACCCTGGCGAGTCTTTCATCGCCTGCTAGACTCTCAACCAGTACGGCTTTCTTGGGGTTCACGAGGTCCTGCGCCGCTCGGGCGCGGGGGCTGCGCCGTATCGACAAAAGGAGGAGAGGATGCTTCGCTCAAGGTTTTCGACGCGCTTTCTGGGTCTGGTTCTCTTGTGTTCATTTGCACTGGGTTGCGGCGCCGGTGGTGAAGCTCCGGCACCGGTCGCGACGGGAGCCGGAGCCGACTCGGGCGGGCTGAGGGTCGCGGCCGTCTTCGAAACACCGATCGAGGAGCCGTGGGTCAATCAGATCCATGTGGCGCTGGTCAAAGCCAAGGAAGAGTTGGGAATCGAGTACACCTGGTCGGAGAGCGTCAAGTCGGCGGACTTCGCCCGGGTCATGCGTGAGTACGCCGAAGGCGGCTACCAGCTGATCATGGGGGACGCCTTTGGCGCCGAGCGTATCGCCCGCCGGACTGCGGCCGCCTACCCGGATGTCGCCTTTGTCTTTGGTTCGGGCATTGGCCCCGCTGAACCAAATTTCGGGGTTTTCGACAACTGGATCCACGAGCCCGCGTACCTGTCGGGGATGATCGCAGGCAAAATGACCAAATCGAACACCATCGGGATCGTCGCCGCGATGCCGATCCCTGAAGTCAACCGGATCTCCAACGCCTTTCTCGCCGGCGCCCGGGAGGTCAACCCGGAGATCAAGGCCAAGGTCTCCTTTATCGGCTCATTCTTCGATCCGCCCAAGGCAAAGGAAGCCGCCCTGGCTCAGATCGAGGCCGGCACCGATGTGCTCTTCGCCGAGCGCTTCGGGGTCGTCGAGGCCTGTGTGGAGAAGAACGTGCTGGCCATCTCCAACATGTCGGACCAGAGCGAACTCGGTCCGGATCACGTCATCACGGGTCCGGTGTGGGACATGTGGCCCACGGTCAAGCAAGCGATCAAGCTGGTCGAGGCCGGCGTCTTCACGTCGCAGGACTTCGGCGGCTTCTCTTTGATGGCCAAGGGTGGCTCCTACCTGGCGCCGTACCACGGTTGGGAGGAAAGACTCCCAGCGGACGTCAAGGAGCTGGTCGAGGCCAAGACTGCCGAGATCATGGCCGGTACTTTCCGGGTGGATGTCGACGAGGGCACCCCGAAGTCAGACTAAGGCGTGAACCAAACTGCTGTCGTTCGGTCGACACGGAGGTCGACCGCTACATCTCAGGACGGAGGTCGATCGCTACATCTCAGGACGGAGGTCGACCGCTACATCTCAGGACGGAGGTCGACCGCTACATCTCAGGACGGAGGTCGATCGCTACATCTCAGGACGGAGGTCGACCGCTACATCTCAGGACGGAGGTCGACCGCTACATCTCAGGACGGAGGTCGACCGCTACATCGCAGC
>JAOTZA010000252.1 GCA_029861655.1 Acidobacteriota bacterium
CGGTGGCCGCCGCGGCGGGTGGCGGTCTCGTCTGGTTGGTGCCGCGCATCTGGCGCCCGGCTTCAACCCCAGAGCAGGCTTGATGTCCCCGCTCACTGCCCGCCTCGGCGTGCTCATGCGGCTCGCCGGCGGCTCGCTACGGTTGAGGGAGTAGGGGGAGTAGGGGGACACAAACCATTCTTGAAAAAATGGTTTGTGTCCCCCTAGGCCTATTCGGCACTCTTTGGCACCGGCGCGCTGCTCTACGGTCAGACCAGCCAGGGACTTCTCTGTATGGCGGTGGCCGCCGCGGCGGGTGGCGGTCTCGTCTGGTTGGTGCCGCGCATCTGGCGCCCGGCTTCAACCCCAGAGCAGGCTTGATGTCCCCGCTCACTGCCCGCCTCGGCGTGCTCATGCGGCTCGCCGGCGGCTCGCTACGGTTGAGGGAGTAGGGGAAGGAGTAGGGGGACACAAACCATTCTTGAAAAAATGGTTTGTGTCCCCCTAGGCCGAGCGCCAGATAATGAGCCTCGAGCTCCCCAGCGGGATGGTCCGGCGGTAGCTCCCCTCGCGCTTCCGGCCCCAGCGCCTTTCCAGGGCCGGCCCCACACGGCCGTCATTAGCTCCTCACTCGACAGCGCCCAGCAGGCAGCGCAAAACACCGAGGTGTTCGGCCAGGGTGGGCGCCTCGCATGACCGATCGTGACGGATGCGTCCGACCACCTCGTGGACGAGACGGGCGTAGCCCTCCATCCAGCCGAGCCCGTGAAACGGCGGTGGGCGGAAGGGTGCCACTGCCGCCGTACGCTGGCGGGTCGAATAGCCTTCGCGGTCGCCCCACACAATCCGGTCCGGCTCGGAAAGACTCCACGAGGCACTCGCCTTCTGACCGATGACGTGAAGCTCCAGATGATTGCCCGCCCCATGAACGGTCTTGGACACCGAGCCAAGGGTCAGCAGGTCTCCGAAGACCATCTCGACGTGGGCATGGGTGTCACGATGCTCCGAGGCCGAGTTGACGAACCAGCGTCTCACTCGGGTCTTATCGGCGATCTCAGCGGTAGTCTCATCCGAGACACTCCCGGCCAGAAAGGCCATGAGGTCGGCCCAATGGGTGGCGAGGTCGAGCAGCACGTCGTACTCGCCCGCCAAGCTCGAGTCGTCCTTCCACGAGTGGCCGCCACCCGGGCGAGTGGCGCTCGACTGCCAGTAGCGGCCTTCGATGCTGAGCAGGCGGCCGAAGCGACCCTGGCGTATCACGCGTTCGAGCTCCCGGGGTCCCCACAGCAAGCGGTAGCCGTGACAGATCCAGGTCTCGACCGACAGGCCGTCGAGCGTGGCTACCTGCCGCAGGTCGACGGCAGCGGGTTTCTCACAGATCGAGTATCGGTAGCCGCGCTCCGCGGCCTCGAGCAGCCGTGGGGTGTGTAGGGCGTGTGGGTTGGCCAGCACCAGAAGGTCCCGCTCCGGACTCTCGGGCTCGGGGAGCGGTGCGGACCGCTCCAGCCGAACCGGGGGCTCTATGTCTTCCGGAAACATCCCGAGAGCCGTGCCCAGAGCCCGACCGGCGGTCCCGCTCCCGACGACGAGCGGCCGGATCACGGCTGCCCCGTCCCGGACCCGTCGCCGGGCCTCACTCGCCGGTGCGAAAGCAGCCATTCGTAGAGATCCTGGCCCCCGTAGACCCGCTTCCAGGTGTCATGGCCGGCGTCTTCGTGGACCGTAAAGAGCACCTCGGGATGGCCCAGCCTTTCGAGCTCGTTGAGCCCGGGGTAGAAGTGTTCGACTCGAACCGCAGTGTCTCGGCCGCCTGCAAAGACCCACACCGGCACCCGATGCTCGGCCAACGGTCCCATCAGATCCGGGTGCCCCCAACCCACCACCGGCGCGATGGCGGCGAAGCGCTCGGGGTGGCGCGACGCGAAGTGCCAGGTACCAAAGCCGCCGTAGCTCAGCCCAGTGAGATAAACCCTGTCGGGGTCGACGCGGTAACCGCCGACCACCTGGTCGAGGAGGGTCAGCAGATCCTGCTCGCGAAGCGGCCATCCGAGCGGCGGCCCCTCCGGTCCGTGGCGAAGCTCCGCCCCTGCCGGTGCGGGCGCCATCGGTTGCGGCGTCGGGAACTCGGCCGGACGCGATGGCACGCCGGTTTCGAGGCGGCGCGGAATGGTCGACGGATCACGGTCGCGAATGTAATCGACCGTCTCGTCGAGACCAAACAGAGGAAGCTGCGGCGCCACGATCACAAACGGCAGATCCCGCTTCTGCACCCAAGCTTCGTAGAGGGGGCCGTGAACCGACACCCACTCGAGATCCTCGCGTCCGTCGCCGCGCTCACCGTTGCCATGCAAGAAGAGCAGGAGCGGCCACCGGCGACCCGGATCCGACTCGTAGCCGCCCGGCAGGTAGACGAGGCAGTCGCGCTCCACACCCGTCGTATCGCGATAGGAATGTCGAAGGAGCTGCTGTGCTGGCTCGCCCTTCTTCGAAGGTGTTCCACCCTTCTCCCCGGCATCGGCGGAGAAGACGCTCAGAAGGATCGCCGATACGAGAAGTGCCTTCATCGAGGAGTGGATTCTATCGCCGCCGGCGCCACCCCGCGGCGGCGAATTGCGGGTAAGCTAGCGCGCCGAGTCGTTCCGAACGGGACATACACATTGACCATGGTCTGCGCCGGCTCGATTTCCCGCAGTACCACATAGGAGGATGGATTCGATGCAAGACCGAACCGTTCGCTCGCTGATCGCGTCTGTTCTTTGCACTTGTGTTGTCGCGCTGCCCCTGGCGGCCGGCGACCTGATCGACCCTGAGATCGAGAGCCGCATCGACATCCTGCTCGAGAAGATGACCCTGGCCGAGAAGATCGGTCAGCTCAACCAATACAGCGCCTCCTTCGACCTCACCGGCCCGCCGCCCGACGGCGAGCGAGAACGCAAAAGGTACGACCTGCTGCTCAACGGCGGGGTCGGCTCGATGTTGAACGTCAACGGGGTCGAGGCGACGCTCGCCACCCAGAAGCTGGTGGTAGAGAACAGCCGCCTGGGGATCCCCCTGATCTTCGGCTACGACGTCATCCACGGCTACCAGACCATGTTCCCCGTTCCGCTCGCAGAGGCGGCAAGCTGGGATCTCAAAGCCGTCGAACGAGCGGCACGGTTGGCTGCGACCGAAGCCTCGGCCGCCGGCCTCCATTGGACCTTCGCACCGATGGTCGACATCGCGCGAGACGCCCGTTGGGGGCGGATCATGGAGGGCTCCGGCGAGGATCCCTATCTCGGCTCGAAAATGGCGGCGGCTCGCGTTCGCGGCTTTCAGGGCAACGATCTCGGAGCCGTCGACACCGTCGCCGCCTGCGCCAAGCACTACGCGGGCTATGGCTTCGCCGAGGGCGGACGCGACTACAACACCGCCGACTTCTCCGAGCAGACGTTGCGCAACGTGATCCTGCCGCCTTTCCGGGCCGCGGTCGACGCCGGCGTGGCGACACTGATGAACTCGTTCAACGAGATCGGTGGCGTCCCGGCAACCGGCAGCGAACACCTGCAGCGCACCATCCTCAAGGGCGAGTGGGATTTCGAGGGTTTCGTCGTCTCCGACTGGGGATCGATCGGCGAGTTGGTGCCGCACGGAGTGGCCGCCGGACCACGTGACGCGGCCCGTCTCGCGCTCACCGCCGGCAGCGACATGGACATGGAGTCCGACTCCTACAGCGGGGAGATCGCTTCGTTGGTAGAGGCCGGTGAGATCGACGCGGCGCTGATCGACGACGCGGTCCGCCGCGTGCTCCGCATCAAGTTCCACCTCGGGCTCTTCGAGGATCCCTACCGCTATTCCGACCCCGAACGGGAGAAGGAGTGGATCCAGAGCGAGGAGATTCACCAGGCCTCGCGCGACATCGCGCGCAAGTCGATCGTGCTGCTCCAGAACAACGGCGGCTTGCTGCCGCTCGACCCCTCCGCGGGAACCATCGCGGTGATCGGGGCGCTCGCCTCCGACAAGGACACACCCTTGGGCAGCTGGCGCGGCCAAGCCATCGCCAACTCCGCGATCTCCCTGCTCGAGGGCATCGAAGCCGCAGTTTCCGACGACGTTGAGGTCCGCTACGCGAGCGGCGCTGAGCTGGGGATCGGTGAGCGCACATTCATCCGCGAGGTCGCCCTCAACGAGTCCGATCGCTCGGGATTTGCCGAGGCGGTGGAAACGGCCCGCGGCTCCGATGTGGTGGTTCTGGCGCTCGGCGAAGAGGCGTTTCAGACCGGCGAGGGCCGCAGTCAGGTCGGCATCGGACTCAAGGGTGTCCAGAACGAGCTGTTGCGCGAGGTGGTGGCCGTCAACGAGAACGTCGTGGTGGTGTTGATGAACGGACGTCCGCTCGCCATCCCCGAGGTGGCCGAAAGCGTCCCGGCTCTCGTGGAGGCCTGGCACCTGGGCTCCCAGGCCGGCCATGCGATCGCCGACGTGCTGTTCGGCCGCATCAACCCGTCGGGGAAACTGCCGGTGTCTTTCCCGCGCCACGTCGGACAGGAGCCGCTCTACTACAACGCCAAGAACACCGGCCGGCCCGGCCCGAGCGACATGGTCTTCTGGTCGCACTACACCGACGCTCCCAACACTCCCCTGTTTGCCTTCGGTCACGGTTTGAGCTACACGAGCTTTGAGGTGTCGGAGCCACGCCTGAGCGCCGAGGCGATCGAGCGTGACGAGAGGGTCAGCGTCGAGGTGACGGTGACCAATACCGGTGCGCGGGCGGGCGCCGAGGTGGTCCAGCTCTATATCCGCGATCTGGTCGGCTCGACAACGCGTCCGGTCAAGGAGCTCGAGGGGTTCGAGAGGATCGAGCTT
>JAOTZA010000028.1 GCA_029861655.1 Acidobacteriota bacterium
AAAGAGCTCGAGACGGAACTCCTCTTGGTTGCCGAGGCGTCGGAGGACCGAACGCGCCTCGCCGAGGAGTTGGCTTCCGCTCACGATCAGCTGATCCGTGTGGGCGACGAGCGAGACCGCTCGGCAGCCCGCGCGGCCGAGCTCGAAGAAGAGCTCGAGAACAAGACCCTCGCGCACACCAAAGCCTTGCAAGAAGTCCGGCAGGCAGCGGAGGACCTACGCTCGGACCTCGCCGGCGAGCAGGACCTGAATAGCCAGACCAAAAGTAAGATGGCCGAGACGTTCGAGGATCGTAAACGGCTCTCGGATGAGCTCGAGACGGCGCGCCACGAGCTGACCGCCGCTCGCAACGAGCTGGTCGACCAGGTCAAAGAGCGAGAGCGGTTGGCAGCAAGGGCCAAAGAGCTCGAGACGGAACTCCTCTTGGTTGCCGAGGCGTCGGAGGACCGACCGCGCCTCGCCGAGGAGTTGGCTTCCGCTCACGATCAGCTGACCCGCGTGGGCGACGAGCGAGACCGCTCGGCAGCCCGCGCGGCCGAACTCGAAGAAGAACTCGAGAACAAGAGCCTCGCGTCCACCAGGGCCTTGCAAGATGTCCAAGAGGCGGCGGACGGCCTCCGCTCCGACCTCGCCTCCGAACAGGATCTGCGCAACGGCCTCGAAATTGAGCTGGCCAAAGAATCCGGGGAACGCGCGCGCCTTGCCGAAGAGCTGGAAGTCAAGAGTATCGAGGGGGAGTCGAGACTCACGATGTTGGCAAAGGTCTTCGATTCGACGAGACGTGTTCTCGTCACACGGTCGGGGCAGCTCGAGACGGCTGTAAGAGACAAGCTGCTGCTCGAGAGCGAACTGGAAAGGGTCCGCGCCGAACTCACGCTACGGGAGCCCGTTACAGGGTCTGACGAAGACCCGAACTAATGCTCACACGGGACGCGGTCACCGCAAGACAAGAGAAATCTTCAGGCCGTGTACGCCTTCTCGCGATCCATCTCTGCGAAGTAATCCTTCTTGACCAGCACTTCGCGCGGTTTTGAGCCCTGCGGAGGCCCGAGCAGACCCTCCCGCTCCATGATGTCGATCAGCCGCGCGGCGCGCGAGAAGCCGACCCGCATTCGCCGCTGGAGAAAACTCGCCGAGGCCTGTCCCTCGGCGACCACGAGCCGAGCCGCCTCGTCGAACAACTCGTCTCCGTCTCCTGCCGATCCTCCCTTTGCACCACGCTCTTCCTCGGGTGGCGCTTTGAGCACCGCCGGATCGAGCTCGGCTTGACCGCCGCGTTTTTTCAGCCAGCGCACCAAGCCCGCGGTTTCCTGCTCGGTCACGTAGCCGCCGTGGAGTCGCATCACTCGGGAGGTGCCCGGCGCCATAAAGAGCATGTCGCCCTTTCCAAGGAGTTTCTCGGCTCCGATTTGGTCGAGAATCGTCCTCGAGTCGTGGCGGCTGGCGGTCGCGAACGACATCCGGCACGGGAAATTGGCCTTGATCGTCCCGGTCAGGACATCCACCGACGGTCTCTGGGTCGCAACGATCAGATGGATGCCCACCGCGCGCGCCATTTGAGCCAACCGCGCAATCGAAGCCTCTACCTCCGAGGAGCTCACCATCATGAGATCGGCCAGCTCGTCGATGACGACGACGTAGTAGGGAAGAGGCTTGAGGTCCTTCGCGAGGATTCCCGACTCACCCTCCGACAGCGCCAGTCTCTTCTGAACCTGCGGATCGCCGATCGCCTGGTTGTAGAAATCGATCGAGCGCACGTGGACCTCGGCGAGCAGGCGGTAGCGACGCTCCATCTCGGCTACCGCCCAACGCAAGGCGTTGGACGCCTTCTTGGGCTCGACGACAACCTCTGCCTTCAAGTGTGGAATGTCCTTGTAGACCCCGAGCTCTATTCTCTTCGGGTCGATGAAGATGAACTGCACTTGATCGCGACGAGCCTTGTACAGAATCGAAGTGATCATGCTCTGGAGCCCGACGCTCTTGCCGGACCCTGTCGCACCCGCCACCAACAAGTGGGGCATGGTCGCCAGATCCGAGTAATAGGGCTCACCATGGATCGTCGTCCCCAGAGCCATGGTCAACGGCGAGCGAGCACGGCTGAACTCGTCGCGCACAAGCAGCGGACCGAGCCGGATCAAGCCCCTCTCCTTGTTCGGAACCTCGATCCCCAGAGTGGATCGACCGGCAAGCCGATCGATCCTGACCGACTCGGCCTTGAGCGCCAGTGCCAGATCGTCCTGAAGATTGACGATCTGGCTCACCTTCACGCCCGGCGCCGGCTGAAACTCATAGACCGTGATCACCGGCCCCGGGCTGATGCCTTCGATGGAGCCCTCGACACCGAACTCGGCACAACGGCTGCGCACGGTCTCTCCCAACCTGACCAGCTCGTTCTCTTCGATCGCCGGCCGGCTGGCCTCGACATTGAGCAGATTGATCGGCGGCAGGATGGCCGCCTTGCTCACGGTTCCGGGGAAGGAAATGCGGCGCTGCGGCCGATCCCCGTCCTCGGCCTCGGAAGCCGCAGCCAACGGCGCAACAGCCTCGGCCGTTTCCTGCTTCACCTTACGCAGCGAGAAAGGAGCATCTCCCTTCTTGTGGGTAACCCGCAGAGGCAAATCGAGTTCGTCAGCGGGCGGCGACGCGGCCGCCAGTTTTTGCCGCTTGGCCTCGGCGGCCCGCTGCAGGTGCTTGTCGACCACCCTCCGGCGGGAGAGGTCTCGGTGGCGACGGTAGCGACGGCGCGACCAAAGACGGCCGATCTGGTCGAGCCCGTTGCGGCACCACTGTGCGGCTCGATTCAACAACTCGCCCAGGGTCGACTGAATCACCAGCGCCGAACCGATCACAACGGCACCGAGCAGAACAAACAACGTCCCGGCAAAGCCCACGGACCCAGTGAGATTGTCCGCGATCAACACGCCCAAACCGCCGCCAGACGGGATCCTCACTCCGCGCCACGAAATCGCCGAGAGCGTCAGTTGGAGCATCCCGGGCAGAGCCAGAAGAAGAAGCAGACCGCCGAAACCGCGACCGAAGATCCGCTCGGAGCCTTGCCGGCTCACCCGCCGCCAGGCCGCGACCAGCAGCAGAAGGGGAAGCAGCAAAGCCGCGACACCAAAGACTCCAAAACACACCGCGGCAATCTCGGACCCCACGGGTCCGATCCAATTGCTGGTCGCCCGCGGCTCGGAAGACTCGTGGAAGAGGCTCGGGTCGTTCGGGTGATAGCTGAGGAAACCCGCTCCCAGAAGCAGGGCCACGACCAGAAAGACGATGCCCAAGAGCTCCGAGCCCTTCTCGGGCGAGAGGCGGGGCCTTGGGACGGCGCGTTTGGTGGTGGCGGCTCGGCTCAGGACGAAAGCTCCTAAATCCGCATTACTTTAGCATTTTTCTGAGTTCGTGAGCCGCCGCAGCCCGGATTCAATGATGACGGGAGGGACGTTGCAGGACCCCGGGCGTCGGGTCGGTTTCGCACGCCGTTCGACAATCACCGCTGATTCCCGTAACGTGCAAGGGCGAGAGCAGAGGGTAGCCCCGCCGGGGCTGCGCTGCGACCTGAAGAGTCCCGAGTCCTTCCTGAAGTAGTAAGCCTTCGAAAAACTCCCATTACGAGAGCCAGCTCCCGTCCGATTCCGATGTCCGGAATCTAAAACCACGGAGCAGTGCGTCGACCAGACGGCCGGCGCCTATTCAAAGAAAGAGAGAACGAACATGAAAAAAATCTATGTGGGCAACCTGCCCTTTTCCGCAACCGAAGAAGAAGTGCGAGCGCTTTTCGGCGCCCACGGCGAGATCGAGAGCGTCCACCTGATCACCGATCGCGAGACCGGCCGCCCGCGGGGCTTCGGTTTTGTCGAGATGTCGCCGGAGGCCGCCGATGCGGCGATCCAGGCGATCAACGGCCAGGACATGGACGGCCGCAGCCTGAACGTCAACGAGGCCAAGCCGCGTCGCGATAACGGCGGTGGCGGCGGCTCCCGCTCCAGACAGAGCTGGTAGTCCGAGTTTGCGGCAACGCGGTCTCGGGGCCGCGACGGCGCAAATAAGGACCTGATCTCAAGAAGGCCCTCCCGAGAACCGGGAGGGCCTTCTTCTTTTGACTCACGAGCGGTTGGGTCGGCCCAGCGGTTCGGGGCCTAGGGGGCTTGCTGCCTGGTGGAGACGCAAGAAGTCGGCGAGCGTGAGTTCCTGGGCGCGCGCGGTGGGCGAGATGGCGGCCTCCGCCAAAACACCCTCGGCTCGTTTCCTCCCCCACCCGGAGGCCAACGCGTTGCGGAGCATCTTCCGCCGTTGCGAAAAGGCCAGCCGGACAGTGCCGGCGAAGCGCGGCATTTCGTCGGCCGCCAATGGCGGCGTCCGAAACTCGAGTCCCACAAACGCCCCTTCGACCTTGGGTGGCGGCCGGAAGGCGCCGCGCCGCACGAGCCCCAGATGAGAAACACGGGTCGAGGCCTGAGTGAGAACGCTCAGACCTCCGTACTCGCCCGACCCGGGCTCCGCAAGCAGCCGTTCGGCGACCTCACGCTGGACCAGAAAGGCGGCACGCGAAAAGATCTCGAAAAGCGGCAGGAGGAGTTCGATGAGGGCGGTCGAAATCTGGTACGGCAAATTGCCGGCGATCAAGGTGGCCGGCGGCAGGCGCGATAGATCGCACTGCATCGCGTCGGCCACGACGACACGTAGACCGCGCCGCCGAAGCGAGCGCGCAAGCTCGAAGGCCCACGCAGTGTCGACTTCGAGCGCATCCACACTCGCGCCGGCATCGAGCAAGCGACCGGTCAGGACTCCGCCGCCCGGTCCGATCTCGACAACCCGGTGACCGCCGGGATCGAGAAACCCGATCAACGGGTCGCAGGCCTCCGGTCGGATGAGATGGTGCTGGCCCAGGTGCTTCTTGAGGCGCGGATTCATGCACGGCGGAGCATACCGCTGGG
The DNA here is from genome assembly GCA_029861655.1 of Acidobacteriota bacterium. Taxonomy (GTDB): domain Bacteria; phylum Acidobacteriota; class Thermoanaerobaculia; order Multivoradales; family JAHEKO01; genus JAOTZA01. Next base: position 4,938 of record JAOTZA010000028.1, read on the forward strand.
GCTCCGTGGCCCGCCTGGACTCAACCTGCGGGCCACTACGTCAGAATGGCACCGGGACAGGACTTCAGATCGCCAAAAAAGCCATTCCCCGCTTTGATCTCGGCTCTTAGGCTGGCACTTCACTTGCACTGCTCAGAGAGTTCTACGAGGGGAGTCTTGTCAATGGAGCCCGACCTTTCGAGCCTGACCGAGCAAGTCGAGCGCGAGACGCTCACACTGCGCGATGTCGAGAATGAGATCCGAAAAGTCATCGTGGGCCAGGACTATCTGGTCGACCGCCTACTGATCGGCCTGCTGGCACGCGGTCACCTGTTGATCGAAGGTGTCCCCGGGCTCGCCAAGACGCTGGCCGTCAACACCCTCTCGCGCACGCTGGCGATCCAGTTTCGGCGGATTCAGTTCACCCCGGATCTTCTACCCGCTGATCTGCTCGGTACGCTGATCTACGACCAGCGGCACGGCGAGTTCCGGCCCCGCAAGGGGCCCCTGTTTACCAACCTGCTGCTCGCCGACGAAATCAACCGGGCACCGGCAAAGGTGCAGTCAGCTCTTCTCGAGAGCATGGAGGAACGCCAGGTCACGCTGGGCGAGACGACCTACGATCTAGAAGAGCCGTTTATGGTTCTGGCGACCCAGAACCCAATCGAGCAGGAGGGAACCTATCCTCTGGCGGAAGCGCAGGTCGACCGGTTCATGTTGAAGCTCAAGATCGGCTACCCGTCGCGCGATGAAGAAAAGCAGATTCTCGACCGCATGCTGGTCGAGCGGGAGCACGAGATTCAACCCATCCTCGGCATCGACCGGCTTCACCACCTTCGTCGGTTGTGTGACTCGATCTATCTCGACAACAAGATCAAGGGCTATGTACTCGATCTGATCACCGCCACACGCGACCCCGGGAGCGCCGGCATGGAGGATCTGGCTCCGCTGATCTCGTTTGGCGCTTCACCGCGAGCTTCTCTTTTTCTGGCTCGATCCTCGAAGGCCTTGGCTCTTGTGCGTGGCCGAGGATTCGTGATCCCCGAAGACGTCAAGGAAGTGGCCGCAGACGTCTTGCGCCATCGACTGGTACCGACCTACGAGGCCGAAGCCGAAGAGATCACCACCGACGACTTGATAGAGCGCCTGCTCGAACAGGTCGAAGTCCCCTGAGGGCCTCCAGCCGGGGTCCCACCAGATAGCTTTCGCCGATGAGCCTCTTTCGGCAAACTCGCTCCAAGACCGCAACTGCGCCGGCTGCCACGAAGCGTCCTGTTACGGCCGAGCTGATGCGAGCGGTGCGGCGTATCGAGATTGCCACCAAGAAGCTGGTGGACGAGGGTGTCGCCGGGAGCTACCACTCGGTCTTCAAGGGACGTGGAGTCGAGTTCTCGGAAGTCAGGCCTTACCAGCCCGGAGACCCGATTCGCTCGATCGACTGGAACGTCACGGCGCGCATGGGCGACCTGTTCGTCAAACAGTTCGTTGAAGAGCGTGATCTAACCGTTTTTCTGATCGTCGACATCTCGGGGAGCCTCAACTTCGGCTCGCGCGCCATTCTCAAGCGTGAGCTCGCGGCGGAAATCGCGGCTTTGCTGGCCTTCTCCGCGTTGCGCAACCAGGACCGCGTCGGTGCGGCGCTGGTATCGGACCACCTCGAGCTCTTTCTGGCGCCGCAGCGCCGCCGCAGCCACGTTCTCCGGCTGGTCCGCGAGATCCTTGCGCACCCGTCCACGGGCGGCACCGACCTCGATCGCTCGGTCACGGCGGCGATCCGCAACCTGAAGCAAAGATCGGTGCTCTTTCTGATCTCGGACTTCATCGCCACGCCTTTTACCGGGGCGCTCAAGGCGGCCGCGGCCCGCCACGACCTGATCGTGGTCGAGATCGCCGATCCCAACGACCTGTCGCTCCCGGTTACCGGACCGGTCGTGTTACGCGATGCCGAGAACGGTCGCGTGGGTGTGGTACGGAGTAAACGTCTGCTGCGCGAATTCGGGCGCCGCCGAGCGGCTGAACGCGACGAGCTACGCCATTGGACAAAGAGGCTCGGTGCCGACTGGATCGAACTTCGCACCCATCGCCCCTACCTCCCGCCGCTGGTGAGTTTCTTCGAGCGACGTCGAAAGCGTTTTCAACGATGAAGACTGCCGCTATCGCCGTCTCCCTCACTCTGGCGGGTATTCTCGCCCTCGCGCCGCTTGGCCACGCCCAACTCGAGCCGCGTCCGGAAGGTCGTGTGGACATCGGGGTGCGACCTTCCGAAGCGGAGGTGGGTGATGTGATCGTGGCAACGCTCACCGTCACCGCGCCGCCTGGAGCCATCGGGCCCCCGGTTTTTCCCGATTGGAGCGAGGCGTGGGGTGAGGCGGAGGTACGAGAGGCCGGGCCGGTCGAGGACACAGGCGGCTCCCGCTTTCAGCAGAAGGTCCGTCTCACGGTGTTCCGAACCGGTGGGGTCGTCTTGCCGCCGGTCACCGTCGAGGTTCCGACGGCGAAGGAGGTTCTCCTCCTACCCAGCAAACCCCTGACCCTCGAGATCCGCTCTGTTCTGCCGCCAGACGTCGAAAACCCCAACCCTCGCCCACCGGCACCTCCACGCGCATTGCCGATCGGTGAGAGTTTCTGGCGCGTCACGTTCGCGCTGGTTGCCGCGTGCCTGGTCGCCGCAGTCTTCCTGGCCAGACGCCGCTCGCAAGCACGTCGCGCCGAGATAGCAGCTGTACCCCCACTCGAGGCTTTGGCCCGTGGTCTCGAGAGCCTGAGAAACGTCGAGGAGTGCAAGGCGTTCCACACGAGTCTGAGTCTCTACTTGCGGAGGTTCCTGGGCCGATCCTTCAGCTTCCCGGCGCTGGAAAGCACGACGACCGAGGTGCGTTACAAACTGACCGACACCGGCACGCCGCGACCGCTCGTTTCCCGCGCCGAAAAGATCTTGCGCCACTGCGATCTCGTCAAGTTCGCTCAGAGTGGTCTGGCTCCGCTGGCTCCGGAACCTCCCGGAAGTCTGGGCGCCCGGTTGGAGGAAGTCCTGGAGCTGGGTCGCGAGCTCGACCAACACCTCCAGCCTCCCGAGCCGACCCCCCCCGAGCAAGGTACGGAACAGGCGGCATGAGCACACTCCCGCACTTCGCCCACCCCTGGTGGCTCCTCGCTCTCTTGATGGTGCCGGTCCTCGTCTGGCACCGGCACCGGCACCAGTCTCAGGGAGCCCTCCCGTATAGCCGGCTACCGGGCCCTGCCCGGGGCGCATGGCGGATTCACACGCCCTTCTATCTCCGACTGTTGGCCTTCGCCCTGCTGGTGACCGCCCTGGCTCGGCCCCAGATCGGGTTCGCCTGGGAGGAGAGTCTTACCGAGGGGATCGATATCGAGATTGTGCTCGACATCTCCGGCTCGATGGGGGCCGAAGATTTTCAACCCCGGAACCGCCTCGCCGTGGCCAAGGAGGTCGTCAAGGACTTCGTACGCCAGCGGCCGGCCGACAGGCTCGGACTGGTCGTCTTCTCCGGAAGCGCGCTGACCCGTTCGCCTCTGACCAGCGATCGTTCGATGCTCGAGTTCTTGATCGATTCGGTCCAACTCAACACCCTCCCCGACGGCACGGCCATCGGCGTCGCTCTGGCCAGCGCGGCGGCACGGCTCCAAAACAGCGAAGCCGAATCAAGGGTGATGATCCTGGTCACCGACGGCGTCAACAACTCTGGGGCCATCGATCCGCTGTCGGCCACGGCAATCTGTAAGGGTCTTGGGATCCGCGTGTACACCATAGGTGTCGGAACCCGCGGTCGAGTTCCCGTACCGCTGATACAGATCGATCCGCGCACGGGACGCCGCCGGGTCACACGACAGATGATGGAAGTGGAGGTCGACGAAGAATTGCTGCGCAAGATCGCCGAACGCACCAGCGGGCAGTACTTTGAGGCCACAAACCCCGAGAGTCTCCGCCGGGTGTTCGACGAGATCGATCAGATGGAGAAAACACCGCTCGAGATAAAACGCTACGTCCGATACGAGGAGGCGTTCGGCCCTCTGGCGGCCGGTGGTCTGGCACTCGTACTGGTCCCCTTGCTGGCCGCGCTTCTGGGACAGACGGTGGAACCATGAGCTTTGCGTTCCCTCAAGCCTTGTGGCTCGTCGTGCTGGCTCCGATCACCGTTCTAGTTGCCGGCTGGGCCTGGCGGCGAAGGCTACGCGACGCAGCGGCCTGGGTCGCCGGCGGACTCTGGGAACGCCTGCATTTGAGAGTGCATCACGCCCGGCTGTGGGTTTCCCTGGCGCTTCTTTTTCTGACGGTTCTAGGTGCCGCGTTGGCCTTGGCACGCCCGCGTTGGGGTGTCACCGAAGAACTGGTCGAACGTCAGGGTGTGGACATCGTCTTCCTGCTCGACTCCTCACTGTCGATGCGCGCCCAAGACGTGCCTCCCTCCCGAATGGACATCGCCAAGACCCTGGTGCGGCGCATGGTCGGCGCCCTCCCCGGCCATCGTGTCGCGCTCGTCCAGGCCGAGGGACAAGGCGTCGTGCTGGTGCCACTGACCGTGGACGCCGCGGTGATCGATCTGGTGCTCGACACGGTCACCGCGGGATCGTTGCCACAACCGGGGACTCGCCTGGGTTCAGCCATCGGTGAAGGGATCAAGCTCTACCCACCCGAGAGCGAGCGTCATCGCGTCCTGGTCTTGATCTCGGATGGCGAGGATCACGGGGGTGGCTGGGACACCATAGCGTCCCGCCTTGCAGAGGCTCACATCGTCGCCCACACGATCGGCGTCGGCACCGGCGAGGGAGCGCCCATCCCGCTCCCCGACGAAGGGGGTCCACAGTACAAACAAGATCAGACCGGTCAGGTCGTCGTGTCGCAACTCGACGAAAAGGCACTACGCGGACTGAGCAAGCAGACCGGTGGGCTCTATCTGCAGGTCGATCGGGCCGCGGCCGAACCAGCGGAACTGGTGGCCGCAATCGAAGAAATGGAAAAGCGCACTTTCGAAGGCGAGATCCTCAACCTTCAAGCCGAAAGGTTCCAGTGGCCACTGGCGGCCTCGGCTCTCGCGCTCGCTCTCTATCTCGCTCTTTCACCCTTCACCCGAAAAAGAACCGAGTTCCCAGGATGAAGCCGTTGCTCCACAACCTTTTGAGGACGGCGTGGGCGGCCGCCACCTTCGCCACGATCCTCGGCACCCTGTTGTTGGCAGCCGAACCCGCCGGAGCCCAATCCTCGCCACCCGTTTCGCAGACTCAGAGACCCGCCGCCGAAGAAGCGACGCCCCAGCGGGCCGGCATGCTTGAGCGCCTGCGGTTCAACACGCGAGAGCGCACTCAGCGCGGCCTGGCCGCCCTCGAGGACGAACGCCCGACCGAGGCCCTCCAGCCCTTCCGCACCGCCGGACGTCTGGCGCCTGAAGACGCATGGGTCCAGTTCAACACCGGTACGGCCGAGCTTCAGGACCCCGAGCCGCAAGCCGGCGCCAAACGATCGCTACCCTCGCTCTCGTTCGCCGCCGAAAACGCCACCGAAGAACTGGCCCCGATCGCGCACTACAACCTCGGAACTGCGCACCTGTCGGCCGACGATCCCGCAGCGGCGGTAGAAGCCTTAAAGAACTCCCTGCGGGCGGATCCTTCGAACCCGGACGCCAAGGTCAACCTCGAAGTGGCACTCCGCGAGCTGGAGAAACGGAAGCAAGAGAAGGAGCAGCAACAGGAGAGCGAGGAACAATCCGAAAAAGACTCCGAGGAGAACAAAGAACCGGGCGACGACCAGAATCAGCAGCAGGAACCGGGCGAAGAGCCGTCTCCCGAGCAACCGGATGACCAGAACGAAGAGAAACCGGGAGAGGACGAACCACAAGAACAGTCACCCGATTTCGAAGAGCAGCCCGACATGAGCGCCGAGCAGGCTGCGGCGATCCTCGAAGCCGTCGAGAACCTCGAACGCGAGCAAAGAAGGCTCGAGGCCGCCGAGAAGGCCCGCAAGGCTTCCAAGCAAGGCAAGGATTGGTGATGGGCACGCTCCGGGCGAAACGGCTCTTGCTTTGCACCCTATGGGTCGCTTTGGCGGGGATCGGCCCCGCAAACGCCGTCGGGTCCTACATAACGCCCTCGGCGAGCCTGGAGCCCAACCCGATCGGGCTGGGCCAGGTAACGACGTTGACCATCACGGTCGAGACCAGCGGGCTTTCGGATGTTCGGTTCGAACCTCGGTTCAAGCTCGAGAACCTGGAGAAGGTATCCGGCGCCTCACGCGCCCAGAAAGTAAGCTTTGTCAACGGCCGAGTGACCCGGAGCGACTCACTGTCCTGGAGACTGCGACCGACACAGGCGGGCGTGGCCCGGGTCTTTGGGATGAGAGTCGAGATCGATACCAAGATCTTTGTGCTCGACGACATCCCGATAGAAATCAGTGAGGAGCCGGTAGAGGTTCAGCGGCAACCGGGCGCTGTGAGCAGCCCGTTTGCCGAACTGGACGATCTATGGGATCCCTTCGGGAGGCGCCGCACACGGGAACCCTTGCCTGTGGTCAAGCCCAAGGTGTTCCTGCGAGCCGAAGTATCGCCGCGAAAACCCTTCGCCGGCCAGCAGGTCCTCTACACCCTTTTCCTGTTCACGCAGGCCGACGTCGCGGCGATCGACCCGATCGACATGCCGGATTTTCACGGTGCATGGTCGCAGGAGGTGCCGCAGCCGGAGCCCCGGCGCGTGACCATGACCAAAGTCCAGGATGTCGACTACGGTCGGGTCGTACTGCTGCGAAGGGCGCTCTTCCCGCTGAGAGACGGTCCCCTCGAGATCGATCCCATCCGTGCCCGGATGGTCATCAAGGTCCCCGAGAGGAGCTGGCTGGGACCGCTGATGAGCCGAGCCGAGGAGATCGAACGCACCAGCAACAGCGTGTCGCTCGAGGTGCTGCCATTGCCCGATGCCCCCACGGGGTTCCGCGGCGCGGTCGGTCAGCTCGAGCTCGAGTCGCGGCTCGAGCCTCAACAGCTGGAGGTCGGCCAGGCCGCCACACTCGAACTGTCTCTTTCGGGCACCGGCCATATCCAGGGACTCCCGGCCCCCGACATCCCCGAACTCAACGGCGTACGGCGCTTCCCCCCGGAACAAAGCGGCAGCAACGAGATCCTGGCGACGAGAGTCCACGGGCAGCGGTCGTGGACCTATGTTCTGGTGCCCGATCGTCCCGGTGAATGGAGCCTCCCGGAAATCCGCTATCCGTTCTTCGATCCGGTCGCCGGGGAGTTCCGCGAGGCGGCAACCAAGGTGATCGACCTCAGGGTTCTGCCGCGAGAAACGGGGGCAACCGACAGGGAGACGGCCGTTCGACACGAAGCGAAGGGCGAGCAAGAACCCACGGAGTCGGCGTCAGCCCTCGACACCGAGTTCGTGGCCGGGTCCGCTATCCCACGTCCGTCGCCCTGGCTTTGGACCCTGGCCGCACTGTTACCGTTGCTGGTCATCTTTGTCCTCAGGACCCGTCTCGGCGGACAGCGAAGGGAAGACAGTCGCGAGCTCAAAGATCGCCTTCGGGAGGCCGCCAAGCTCAAGTCGCCGCGCCGGGCCGTGGACGAGATAGAAGCTTGCTGGAAGACGTTCCTGGCCCACCGGTGGGAGCTCGAGGAAACGGCCTCACCCGCCCACTGGGGAGATCTCCTCGAAGCCAAGGGTGCGAGCCCCGAGACGGTCGAACAAATGGACCGGCTCGCCGAGGATCTCGACTACCTGCGGCACGCTCCCGAGCTTGCCGCCTCGGACATGGTCCGGGCCGAGATTCTGGACCGCTCGACCCGTCTTCTTCGCGCTCTGGCTTGAGCCGTATTGCACCCCGGCACAAGTGACGGATTCCCTACCTTGGGTTTCTGGCCTTCTGCTAAAGTTACGTCGTAAATACGCACGAGCCATGGACTTCCGACGGAAGGGAGCCAACCGGCTCGACGTCGAGGCAACGGGACCCGATGACTACTTTCCACTGTCTAGAGCCTCAGGATCTCGAGGCGTTTCTAGAGCGCCGGCGCGCCATCCCATCGTTCGCGCTGGACATGAGCCTCGCCGAGAATCTGACCGAAGTGTTGCGCAAGGCCAACGAGTTCGTACCCTCGGAATCCGGGTCTATCCTCCTTGACAACCCCAAGAACAAACGGCCCGATCGGAGCCGTAATTCGCTCACCTTCATCGCTGCCTTCGGCACGAAATCCGAGGGGCTGGTCGGACGAACCGTTCCCGCCGAGACAGGGATCGCCGGTCACGTCTATGTCACCGGAGAGTCTCACTGCTCCTCCAACGTCGAGGAGGACCGACTGTTCTTTCCCGACATCGACCGCGACCACGACTATCAGACGACATCGCTTGTCGCCATCCCGGTGCGAATCGAAAAAGAGGTCTGCGGCGTCCTCGAGCTGATCAATCGGCAAGCCACCGATCACTACAGCAAAGAAGACCTCAACCTGCTCGAGATCTTCGCCGGCTACATCTCGATCTCAATCCAGAACATCCTCGATGGTCGACAGGCCCAGGAGATCGCCAAGCGCGACAACCTGACCGGGCTCTTCAATGACCGCTACCTCCACATCGCACTGTCGCGCGCGATTGCCAAGTGCCGGCGCGAAAATGCCGATATCGCCCTTCTGTTTCTGGATCTTGATTTTTTCAAACGGGTCAACGATACCCACGGACATCTCGCCGGCAGCCAGGTGCTGCGCGAGGTCGGTCAGCTTCTGCGCGCAGGAACTCCTTTTGCTGGCACCATCGCCGCCCGCTATGGCGGCGACGAGTTCGTGATCGCTCTTCCCGGTTTCGACATCGAAGAGGCGGTCCTGCTGGCCGAAGAGATCCGCAACACCATCGTCGAGAACGCATTCTGCAACAAGCCGGGAGAGATCCAGCCCGACCCCATCCATCTCACCGGGCTCACAACCTCCATCGGGGTTGCAACGTTGAGACGGCATCTGGGAGATGAACTGTCGGTCGAACGGTGCAAATCGACGCTTCTTCGCCTAGCCGACTCGGCGATGTATATCGCCAAGGAAACTGGACGAAACCGGACCGCGACCGCGGGCGAGCCCGTCAGACGGCAGCAGACCGCCGATTAGGCGGGGTTCTTGCTCCACCACGCCGCCGCTCGAGGTGCTCTTTGTTACCTTTCTGAAGGCTGGTTGTGCTAGCCTGACTGCCACCGGGTGCGCGTAGTCTTGGAGCTCCTTCAACGAGCCTTTCGAGCCGGCGCGTGACCGGTCCCAGCGAAACCCAGGACCGCAAGGCCGAGTCAGCGTCCGCATGGCGTCGACCGGGAAGGACCGAAATGACGGTAGCTCAAACCCAGGCCAGAGTTACACCGGAAGACGTTCGACGCCGTCTCTCGAAGCACATGTTGGTGGACGGCCTACCGTTTGTTCTCGACCTCGAAAAGAGCCACGGAGCTTTCCTATACGACGCGCTCGGAGGCCGAGAGATCATCGATCTCTTCACCTGCTTTGCCACCTCGCCGTTGGGCTTCAACCACCCGGGACTGAGGGATCCCGGGTTTGTCGAGGACATCTTGCCACCGGCCCTCAACAAGCCATCGAGCGCCGACTTCTACACCGCCGAGATGGCGCGTTTCGTCGAGGCGCTCGCCGGCACGATGCATCCCTCTCTAGCCGGACACCTGTTCTTTATCGAAGGTGGCGCCCTGGCGGTCGAGAACGCCCTGAAGACCGCTTTCGACTGGAAGGTGCGAAAGAACCTCGCGGCCGGCAAGGGAGAGAGAGGCTACCGGGTCATCCATCTGCGAGAGGCGTTCCACGGCAGGAGCGGTTACACACTTTCGCTCACCAACACCGATCCCAATAAGACCGACTATTTTCCCAAGTTCGACTGGCCCAGAGTCACCAGCCCCAAGCTTTCGTTCCCCATCACGCCGCAGGTACTAGAGCATGTCGAACAAGCCGAGACGCAATCGATCGCAGAGATCCGGCAGGCTCTGGTGGATCACCGCGACGACATCGCCGCGCTCGTGATCGAGCCCATCCAGGCCGAGGGCGGAGACAACCATTTCCGCCCCGAGTACTTGCAAGCGCTTCGCGATCTGGCAGACGAAGAGGAGTTTTTGCTCATCTTCGACGAAGTGCAGACCGGCTTTGGCACGACCGGGAAGTGGTGGTGTGCGGAGCACTTCGGGGTGCAACCCGACATCTTCGCGTTTGGCAAGAAGACCCAGGTCTGTGGCATCGCCGCGTCGAATCGCATCGACGACGTCGACTCCGTCTTCAAGGTCTCGAGCCGTATCAATTCGACCTGGGGCGGCAACCTCGTCGATATGGTCCGCTGCCGACGGTTTGTCGAGATCATCCGTCAAGAGAGCTTGATAGAGAACGCGGAGACGGTCGGCAAGCGTCTCCTCGATGGTGTTGGGGCCCTCGCCGAAGAGATGCCCGATCTGGTTTCGAACCCACGCGGTCGCGGCATGTTTGTCGCCTTTGACCTCCCAAATGGGGACATCCGAAGCAAGGCGGTTTCGAAGATGGTCGAAGAGGGAGTGCTCGGATTCGCCAGCGGCGCGAGCGGTGTTCGCTTCCGTCCACCTCTCAACTTGACCCCGGAGATTGCCGATGAGGGTCTACGCCGAGTCCGCAAGGCGATTCTGTCCTAGCTGCCCGTAATAGAGGTCCGGCGCGACAACTGTCGTTCTAATCTCGAGGAGACCGCCATGAGCGTCGAAACAGCCACAGCTTCTTCCGCACTGCTCGAATCGCTCGGTATCGAAGCCGAGAACTCGGGGGTCTTTGCCGGCCGCTGGCTCGACTCTTCGGGTCCCGCGATCACATCGATCGAACCGGCCAGCGGAGCGCCGGTTGCCTCTGTGCGGACCGCCGGTCCGGAGGACTTCGAAGAGGTGGTTCGCGTCTCGGTGGAGGCCTTCGAGGCATGGCGAACCTGGCCCGCTCCAAAGCGTGGCGAGATCGTCAGGCTTCTCGCCGACGAGCTCCGCCGCAACAAAGACTCCCTGGGCCGGTTGGTGACCGTCGAAATGGGCAAGGTCGTCTCGGAGGGCCTGGGGGAGGTGCAGGAGATGATCGACATGGCCGATCTCGCGGTCGGAATGTCGAGGCAGCTCTACGGCCTGTCAATGCACTCGGAGCGCCCGCAGCACAGGATGTACGAGCAGTGGCATCCGTTGGGCCCGGTGGGAATTATCACCGCCTTCAACTTCCCGGTCGCCGTGTGGGCCTGGAATGCCATGGTGGCTGCTGTCTGCGGTGATTCGATGATCTGGAAACCGTCGGAAAAGACGCCTCTTACGGCCCTCGCCGTTACCCACATCGCAGCCAAGGTGCTGGCCGACGCCGGCGCGCCGCCGATCTTCAATCTTGCCATAGGCAACCGGCACCAAGTCGGCGAGCCGATGACGGCGGACCCGAGGATTCCTCTTGTCTCGGCCACCGGCTCCGTCTCCATGGGGCGTGCGGTCGGCCAGGCGATGGCGAAGCGGCTCGGCCGCAGCCTGCTCGAGCTGGGCGGCAACAATGGCCTCATCGCGATGGACGACGCGGACCTCGACCTGACGCTTCGCGGTGTGCTGTTCGCGGCTGTGGGCACGGCGGGGCAACGGTGTACGAGTCTGAGGCGTCTGTTCCTGCAGAAGGGGATTGCAGCTGAGATGAAAGCGCGGCTCCTCAAAGCCTATCCATCGATCTCGATCGGGGACCCACTCGACGAGGGTACCGTCATGGGACCCTTGGTAGACCAGGGAGCTATAGACGACATGATGGCGGCTCTCGACAAGGTGCGTGACCAGGGTGGGACGGTGCTCTACGGCGGCAAGGTACTCCAGGATCGATCGGGTTATTTTGTCGAGCCGACCCTGGTGGAGGCCTCGGCACACATGCCGATAACCTGCGACGAGACCTTCGCGCCGATTCTCTATATCTTCGAGTTCGAGACCCTGGAAGAAGTCATCGAGATGCACAACTCGGTGCCCCAGGGGCTTTCTTCGGCTATTTTCACCATGAACATGCGTTCAGCCGAGAGGTTTCTATCCGCCTCAGGCTCCGACTGCGGTATCGCCAACGTCAACATCGGCACCTCCGGGGCCGAGATCGGTGGCGCCTTTGGCGGCGAGAAAGAGACCGGCGGCGGCCGCGAGGCGGGCTCGGACTCGTGGAAGATCTACATGCGCCGACAGACCTGCACTCTGAACTATGGCGAAGAGTTGCCGTTGGCGCAGGGTGTCGAGTTCGATATCTAGTTACTCGATCGATTCGGCGGCGATCTTCCAGAGACCATCCTCGCGCACCAGCTCTAGCGTCTTGATCACCGTGTCGTTCAGCCGGTCCGAGGAATACGACTGCATCACCTCGACCTCGGCCCGGTCGCTCGTGGCGTTGCGGACATCGAGTATCGCGACCTTGACCTCGATCCACTCGGGGGAAGCGACTCGCTCGCGGCGGTGATTTCGCCAGTCGACCAGAGAGAGCCCCGCCGACGTACGGAACGAGTTCGAGTAGCACCCCAGGTAGTCGTCGACCCGCTGCTCAGACCAGGCGCTCGCCCAGTTCTCGACAAACGTCAGCAGAGACCTCCCGGCCTCGGGAGCAGCATCCGGTTCGGCAGCGGCCCCGGTCTCGGGCTCAGTCTCTGGTTCCACGGCGGACGCGGTCTGGGAGCCCCCAATCTGATCCGTGAAGTGTTCGGTTTCGGGCCCCGGCATAGTCCGCTGCCGAACGAGTTCGAAGAACGCCCGCATACTCTCGCTCTCTTCCACCAGCTCCGCGATCCGCACCGTGGAGAGATCTTGGGCCTCGGTCAGCGCCTGCTCGGCTTCCGCTAGTCGTTGGCGCTCGCGTTCGGTCTCTTCGAGCTTTCGAGCAAGCTCGCTCACTTCCGCTCGAGCCGTCGCCAGACCCTCACTCGACTCTTTCAGGTCCGCCCGGAGCTCAGAGGAGGCGGCCACCTCGCCCTGCAGGATCTCGGCGTTGTCGTCACGCTCCCTCTCGGCCTCGGAAAGCTCATCCAGCAACCGCTGCTGCTCGC
>JAOTZA010000029.1 GCA_029861655.1 Acidobacteriota bacterium
GCCGGCAAACCCTCCGCCAGAACCGCCAGGCTGTGGTACCGCGTAGCCTCGAAAGGAACAGGAAGACCCGCAAAGATACCCATTCCGTTGTGGCTCACCGCCGACACTTTGCCGTGCATCAGACGTGGCGCTCTGTCGACTCGGGCACCAAAGACCTCGCCGAGAACCTGATGGCCGAGACACACCCCCAGAATCGGAAGGTCCACCTCGGCGCGCACCAGATTGCAGCATTCGCCGGCATCCTCCGGTCGGCCGGGACCCGGCGACAGGACGATCGCTGTCGGTCTCCGCGCGATCATCGCGGCGGCGCTCTCGGCGTCGTTCCGCACCACCTCGACCTTCCCCAGATGGGCCCCCTGGACCCGCAGAAGCTGCACCAGGTTGTAGGTGAACGAGTCGTAGTTGTCGATGACCAGAATCATTCGCTCTCGGCCAGCCTTAGAGCCAGCTCGACGGCCGCCAGCAGCGCCGCCGCCTTGTTCTCGGTTTCGCGTTGCTCTAGCTCGGGAACCGAATCAGCGACGATCCCGGCGCCCGCGGTCAGCGAGATCTCACCACCACGAAGCACCAGCGTGCGGATGGTGATACAGGCGTCGAGATCGCCGGTATGGGACAAATACCCCACCGCACCCGCATAGGGACCTCGCGCTTCGGACTCGAGCTCATCGATGATCTCGATCGCGCGAATCTTGGGTGCTCCCGACACTGTGCCGGCCGGGAAACAGGCCAGCAGAGCATCGAGCGCGTTGTGCCCCTCGTCGAGACGAGCCTCGACGCTGGACTCCAGATGCATCACATGGCTGTAGCGCTCGACCTCCATGAAATCGGTCACCTCGACGCTGCCCGTCACCGCGACCCTGCCGAGATCGTTGCGCCCGAGATCTACCAACATCAGGTGTTCGGCCCGCTCCTTCTCATCCGCCGAGAGCTCGCTCGCCAGCGCCCGATCGGCCGCGGGGTTTTCTCCGCGCGGGCGGGTGCCGGCAATCGGCCGGGTCTCGATACGGTTTCCCTGCTTGCGCACCAGCATCTCGGGGGATGTTCCCACCAGGGCAACCTCCGGAGCCTCCAGCAGCACCATGTAAGGGCTCGGGTTGACCGTTCGCGCCGCGCGGTAGAGCGCCAAGGGCTCGATCGTCGATCCGGGCGTAGACCCGGACTCGCCCGGGTCGAGAACCCACCTTCTCGCGATCACGGCCTGAAAGATGTCGCCGTCCCGGATGTACTCCTTCACTTGCTCGACCGCCGCCCGGTAGTCCTTTCCGGACAGTCCAACGGATTCCCCGAGACCTTTCATTTGCGGAGACGAGCTCCCCGCATCGCCGCTCGTCGGCGGCACTTCGACGCCACCGCCGGTTTCTCCTCGGGTCAACAGCGTGCTCAACTCGTCCAGAGCCGCGATCGACTCGGCGGCCGAGACCTCGCCTTCGATCTCGTTGGCCAACGCCACCACGCTCTGTCGCGCGTGGTCGAAAACAATCACTTCGTCAAAGCGGCCCAGCCATGCGATCGGCAAGTCGAATGGGTCGGGTGGCCGCGAGGGAAGATTCTCGATCAACCGCACCAGATCGAAGCCAAAAAAACCGACAAAGCCTCCCTGGAACGGGAGGAGCCCGGGGTCCGACCGGAAGGCGCCCAACACGCAACGCAAAGCCTCGAGTGGATCGCCTTCCAGCTGTGCCTCGGCTCCCCGGTGCTCACCAACCCGTTCGACCTCGAGCCGATCCGGAAACAGCCGGTAGATGACCCGCGGGCCGGCGCCCAGAAAACTGTAACGGGAGACCTGTTCTCCACCGGTGACACTTTCGAAGAGAAATCGCACCGGCGAGCGGCGGGCGAGCCGCCGGTACACTCCCACCGGGGTCAGACGGTCCGCCAGGAACTCCCGCTGGTGGGCTGTCACCCGCGCGGGACTCACGCCGGGTCTCCGTCCAAACTCGCCGCAGGTCCTTCTTCGAAGCCTGCCACAGGCCCTCCTTCGAGACCCAATACCCGGCGACCGAGCCCGACCGGAAGCTCCTGGCCTGTCATCACCTGGAACTGGCGCACAGCCTGATGCAGCAGCACTTCCCGTCCGTCGACCACGGTGACGCCTCGCCCCGCGAGCTCCTCGACCAGATGGGTGCGTCGGTCGGCGCAGTAAGCAAGATCGACCACTACCGCGTCCTCACGGATGCTGTCGATGTCGAACGGCAGCTCGCCACCGTCCTCACGACCCAGCGGTGTGGCGTTGACCAGCAGTTCGAAAACCGACGGATCAAAATCCGCCAACGACGAGAACCCGATGCCGAGCCCGTGGGCCGTGCGGCGCCCCCTGGCTACACTCCGGTTGACCAAAGTGACCCTGGCTCCCAAGGAATCCAATGCCTGGGCAGCGGCGGCCCCGGCACCACCAGAACCCACCACCGCGGCTTCTCGCCCCTCTACCGAGATTTCGCGTTCAGCCAGTGGTCCCAGAACACCTTCTCCATCGGTCGATTCGGCCTCCCAGACCTGCCCGCGGCGCACCAGGGAGTTCGCCGACCCCAAGCGGTCCGCCAGCGGGCTCCCGGCTCCAGCGACCGCCAGCGCGATCTCCTTGAACGGTGCGGTCACGCTCAAACCGGCGAGCCCGAACCCCAGTACGCCAAGACTCCCCCTCTCGACCACGTCCAGCCAGAAATCGCCAAAGGCCTCGACTTCGAACGGAAGATAGAGACTGGGAATCCCCAGCTCGGCGTATGAGGCGTTGTGGAGCCGCGGAGAAAGGCTGCTGAGTGCCGGGTTTCCAACCAGCCCAAACACCGCTTCGACGGGGCCCAGGAGCGGCAGGCCGTAGTCGCGTCTGAGCCGCCCTATCGACGGCTGTGCCGGCGCCGCCGGTTGCTCGCCGGCGGAGCCGAAAACAACGGGCGCTCCCAGGCGCGGCGCCAAAAGACGAGTCCAGAAGCCCGATGGGCCAGTCGAGAACGCCAAGACATCGTCACGCCCCAGCGACGCCAACAAGGCGAGCGGCACCAACCCGTGGACCGGCCTCTCCGCCGCCGGAACCAATTTGTAGTAGCGGGCACGTTCAGTCTGCATGCTGTCGAAACGACTGCGTAGCTCTCCCAACTCGGTAGGCGGTCCGTGCCAGGAGATGAGCCGCTGAGCAGGCGGAACCGACTCCAGGACAGCAGGCTCTAGATCACGCGCGGCTTCCAGGTCCACGAGATCGAACCCTGCGGCGGCGGCCGCCAAACGCGCGTGCCGCTCCCCAGATTTGGACGCATCGCCGACATCGCCCTCCGGTTCGCTTCTGAGGGTATAAAGAAGCTCTCCCGAAAAGTCTCGCCGCAATCTATCGGGCTCGAGATCGCCTACGAGATCCGCTCTCACCTCGAGAACATCTGCTTGGGTGGACAGCGAACTCAGCTCGGCGGATGTCGGCTCCGAAGTGAGGGTGGCAACCAGGAGAACACTATCTCTGCCGTTCCCGACACCGTCTTGTCGAGCTGCCATGGCTTACTCGCGCGGCAAACTGCTGTCGCCCCGCATCGAATCCCCACCAGCTGCGTCCCGTGAAGCCCGCGCCACCAACTCGGCCAGGTCCAGCGTTTCCTCGACGGCGCTTGCGAGCATCATCTTGCACTCGGGGCAACCCGTCACCAACACCTCCGCCCCTGACTCGGAGATCTCCCGCTTGCGTTCCTGATCGACTCTCGTCTCGACCTCTTGTTCGCGCGCAAAGCCGGCGCTTCCACCGCCACAACAGAACGACTTCTGACGATGACGCGGTAACTCGAGCAAATCAAACCCGGCGCCGCGGATCACCTCGCGCGGCGGGTCGAAGACCTTCTCGTACCGCCCCAGATAGCAGGGGTCGTGAAAGCTGATCTTCTTGCCGCTATCACCATCCGCGTTCAAGGAGATCGTTCCGCTCTGGACCAAGTCGGCAAGAAGTTCAGAGTGATGGACGGTCTCGACCGAGAACTTCTCGTCGAGCGTCGGGTATTCGCGCCGGAACGTATGAAAGCAGTGCGGACACCCGGTCAGCACCTTCTCGACTTTCTGCTCCTGCATCCTCTCGATGTTCTCGCCGGCGAGCGTCTGGAATTGTAGCTCCTCTCCCTGCCGCCGTGAATGGTGGCCGCTGCAGGACTCGTTGGCCAGGACCCCGTAGCTCACCCTGGCGCGATCGAGGACCTCGACCAGCGCCGCCAGACTGCTTTTTGCGTCTTCGTTGTATGTCCAGACGCAACCCAGCCACAACGCGTACTCGGTCTTGCCCTTCTCATAGGCGGGAATCTGCAGCTCCTCGACCAGCTCCCTACGCTCACTCTTCTGCTTTTTGAACGGGTTCCCAAAGCGCTCCACGGACTGGAGGAACTCGCCGGCAACCATTCCCTTGCCGCTGGCCAGCGTCTGCGCCCGCTTTGCGCCCATCAGCACTTGAAGATGCTCGATCCCCACCGGGCAGATGGCTTCACAGGCGCCACAACTCGTGCACTGGCCGAGGGCCGTCTCGCTGATCACGTTGTCGACCACGGAGCTCTCGGGACCGGCCTCCATCATCGCGCGGCCGGCGAGCACAAAGCTCCGCGGGTTGAGGTCCTGGCCCGAGTTATATGCCGGGCATTGTTCGGTGCAACGCTTGCACTCCACACAAGTCAGAAAATCGAGACGCATCTTCCACGGCACATCGGCCAACGTTTCGAGGCCGAGAGAGATCTCCTCCTCGGACTCCATGAGTGCGGCCTCGTCGAGCTCCAGCGGCAGATAGTCGCCCAACTCATGGGTGCGGAAAAAAATGTCGAAGGGCGACAGCAACAGATGAAAGTGCTTGGAGCGCAGGATCAGCGGCGGAAAGATCAGGATCAGCAATGCGTGGAGCCACCAATTGGCCTTCTCCTGAATCGGCTCGGCCCCGGCGCCAATCAAGCCAACGCCGTTCAAGTAGGTAACCATCAATAGGAGAATGATGAGGGCGACCAGCCCCGAGCTCCAGGACTTGGGCCCCGGGGAGATCTTGACCATCACAAAGCGGCGAAACGCCAGACCCGCGATGCCGATCGACACGAGCACCGCCGTCACGGCGAGAAAGGTCTTGAACGCGGGCTCCCAGGCTCCGAGGATCGCCGACACAAACGGCACTTCGAACGGCTCCAGAAAATGATCGACCGTCTCGACGCCAAAAAACAGAAAGCCCAGAAACACCAATGCATGGAGAAAACCGGCGACCGGCCGGCCGCTGATGACCCTGGTCTGGAAAATGACTTCCTTGAAGCTTCGCCAGATGCGCGAGCCCAGCTCGTCGGTGCGCAAGCGATCGGGTTTTCCAGCGCGGACAAACCGCATGCGTGGCGTCAGGTCACGGAAAAAAAGCGCCGTGACGGCGAGCACCAGAACGATGAGAAGAACCCTTTCCCAAACACTAAAGCCCATGTCTCCTCCGACGACCTGCTCGTCTTGATTCGCCGCTCGAAACGCCGCTTGTGTCAAAAGGAGGCTACCACGCAGCCGTGGGTACGAGCCTGTAGAATCCTCCCAATCCGTCTCCATTCCGAGACATCGGAGGTCCACATGAAACCTGTTCTCTCGAGTCTTCCATCCGTCCTCTTGCGTTTTGCGCTGAGCGCCCTCGCACTCGGCGTGCTCCTTTCCGCACCCACCGAGGCCGCCCGCCTCGACGAACCCGTCCTCGGGTTGGACGTGATCTTTGGCGACGACGCGAGCGGACGCTCACCACGGAGCATGACCTGGGCTAGCGACGGCAAACGGTTGGCCTACCTCTGGAAGGAAGAAGAGGAGGATGCTTTGTGGGTACTCGATGTCGAGAGTGACGAGAGAAAGCGTGTTCTGGCACTGGGGGAAACGGGAGACCACCCCATCAGCAGCATCTCCGGCCTCCATTGGTCGCCGGACGGCAGCTCGATCCTGGCCGTTTCGTCGGGCGACCTCCATCTCATCGACATCGGCTCGAGCCAGGTGAAGCGCCTCACCGAGACGGTAGCGAAGGAGGAAGATCCGAAATTCTCTCCGGACGGCAAACACCTCGCCTTTGTGCGCGAATACAACCTCTTTCTGATGGAGCTTGCCGGCGGTGACGAGCGAGCCCTCACGACCGATGGGCGCAAGAACGAGATCCTGAATGGCACTACCAACTGGGTGTATTGGGAAGAGATCTGGGGACGCAGCGCAACAGGGTACTGGTGGCACCCGGACGGAACGCATATCGCCTACTACCGGTTCGACGACCGGCACGTGAAGACCTATCCGTTGGTCGACTTCACGACTCAGTACCCGACCGTGGAACGGCAGAAGTATCCAAAGGCCGGCGAAGACAACCCCCTCGTCCGTGTCGGGGTTCTCGAGCTGGAAAGCGGTGAAACCACCTGGATGGAGACCGACGATAGCGGAATCAACGATGCCGACAACTCCGCCGACGAGATTTCCGACGTCTATCTGGCGCGAGTCGATTGGCGCCCCTCCGGTGACCGGGTGGCGATCCAGCGCCTCAACCGCGAACAGGACCACCTCGATCTGCTCCTTTGCGATCCGGCCTCCGGGACCTGCTCGACACTCCTGACCGAGACGTCCGGCACCTGGGTCAACCTGACAAAAGACCTCAGGTTCTTGCCCGATAACCGATTTGTGTGGACCTCCGAAAAGAGTGGTTGGAACCGGGTCGGCCTCTACTCCGCGACCGGCGAGCTCCTCCGGAACCTGACACCCGACGGCTGGACAGTGACTCAAATCGACTCCCTCTTCGTCACCGACGACGAGTCGGCGGTTTTCTACACCGCACACCGAACGGAAAGACTGGGCGCCCTCTACCGAATCGTCTTTCGCCAGACGATATCTGGGGGAACGCCTCGACGACTCGGGTCGGAGTCCGCCTGGCACCAGGCACAAATCGCTCCGGCCAGCGGCAATCTGGTGCTCTCGAAAAGCGGCGCCAACCGGCCCACGGTGAGAGTCGTCCTCGACAAGCTGGGTCGAGAAATCGCGAGCCTGCCGAGGAAGCCGCCGAGCTACCATCCCGAGGCGCTCCCGGCTTGGGAATTTCTCTCCATTCCCGGGCCCAATGAGCAGCCACTACCGGCGGCTATCTTGAAACCCGCGGGGCTCGACGCCACCCGCAAGTACCCGGCGGTGATGTACCACTACGGCGGCCCAGCCTCGCAGGTCGTCGCCGATCGCTGGTCAGGCGCTCGCAATCTGTGGCACAAGATGATGGCCCAACGGGACTATGTCGTCCTGATGGTCGACAACGCGGGCTCGAACTTTTTTGGCAAGCAGGGGGCGGACCTTCTTCACCGCCGTTTTGGCGAGATCAACCTCGCGGCTCAGCGTGCCGGGGTCGAGTACCTTGGTCGCCTGCCCTACGTGGATACCGAGAGGATCGGCTTGTGGGGCTGGTCGGGTGGCGGCTCCAACACGTTGTACTCGCTGCTCAACAGCCCAGGCACCTGGAAAGCCGGCGTCTCGGGCGCGCCGGTAACCGACTGGCATTTCTACGACACGATCTGGACCGAGCGCTACCTCGACCATCCGGAAGACAATCCGGATGGTTATCGCGACTCCTCGGCCATCACCCACGCGAACAAGCTCGAGGACAGACTCCTCATCGTCCACGGGACCGCCGACGACAACGTCCACCCCCAGAACACCATCGCCATGGCGCGCAAGCTGATCGACGCCGGCATCCCTTTCGAGGATGCCATCTACCCGCGGCAGAAACACGGTTTCCGCGGCGTCGACACGCGGCACTTCTACGGACGCATGACCGAGTTCTTCGATCAGCACTTGGGTGGCGATGAGTTGCGGGCGCCTCAAGTCGCAGCCGGCGCGGAGCCTCAAGGCTAGAAGACGAAACGTTTCCCCCCGGTTCGCGTACTAGAGAATGAGGGAGGATTGCATGCGAACGCTTAGAGCCCTGAAGTTTCTTTTCATCGGACCCATGATCGTGGCCATGCTGGCGGTCATCAACGTCATGACCTCGCCCGGAGAATGGTGGGTCCAGTGGCCTGCCCTCGGCATCGGCATCGCCTGGGTGATCAGCTTGTTCCGAGTCGCGACGGCCGTCGTCCTCATGGGCGGGCTGGCGGCCTTCGTCGCCTACGTCACCAACAGAAGTCGAAGTACCGCCTAGACCCCCGAGCGCTCCTCACCGGCGCGGCTTCCGATGCCGGTCGATCCAATACCCCCAGGCGACCAGCAGCCACATCGCCTGAGCCGGCCAGACGACAGCGGCGGAGTTCGGGGGCAGGGGACCCAACAGGTTGCCGAAGTAAACAACGACGAGAAACCCCACCAACGCCCAAAGGGCAATGCTCCCGATCCGATTTCGCGCTCGCGTAGCCCTCGCATAGACAACAACACCAAGGGCGAAGAGAACACCTTCGACGGCGATCGTGAGCGGGACCGAGTGCCACATCCCGAGGCCCAGTCGCATCGGCCCAAAGAGCGTCACCGGTATGTCCGGGCGATGCGACACCACGTCGAGCAACCAGTGACTGAGGACCACACCGCCGAGAACGGCGGCCGTCGACAGGGCACTCTGTCGCAGCAGCAGATAGACACCCGCAAAGACCGCCGCCCAGAGACCCAGCGCCACGAGGCTGTGTGAGTACGGGTAGCTGACAAAGTCGAGCGGCGTTACGGCCGTCGCTCCGGCATCGACCTCGACCACCTCCAGACCCATCAGAACAAGATTCGGCCAGAGCAGATCCGCCAACTGACACGCAAGGAACAACGTACCGAGGGAAACTGATGCTATCCACCTCTTGGCGCCAAACGCGATCGCAAAATGCCCGATAAACATGCTCTAGACTTCAAGATACAACAGATCATGATGGCGCAGCAGCGGCCATCGTAGACGCCGTGTACGAAGGGGGAACAACCATGTTGAGGAACATCCTTGGAGCGATCATCGGCTATGTAGCGATGGTCCTTGTCGCCGTCGGCAGCATCGGTATCGCGTGGCTGGTTCTCGGCGGCGAAGGTGCTTTTGCGGGCGAAGGCCCGCAACCCTCCCTCATCTGGCTCGGCTTCAACCTGGTGTCCGGTTTCGCCGCAGCCATGATCGGCGGCTTTGTCGCGTTCAAGATCGGCCGCTCACCCGGCGCGACCAAGATTCTGATCGGTTTGCTTCTGGTGCTCGGTATTCTGATCGCCGTCAACCAACAGTTCTTCGCCGAGGAGAGGGTGACGGTCGACAAGCCTGTAGCCGAAATGAGTTTTACCGAGGCGGGCAAGCATGCCGTTCAGCCGGCCTGGTACAACTGGGTTATTCCCCTGGTTGGCGCGGCGGGTGTAGCGCTCGGCGGCCGCGACAGATCCCACTCCGGCGATCAGCCGCGGATGGCCTGAGGCCGAACCGCGTCGATTCTGGTTGTGGGGACTAGGTCGTCGGCCAGACCCGCCGAATAACCAACCAGCTGGCAACCGGCGGCAGCAGAAGCGCCAAGCTGGCCGCCAATTCCTGGCTGCTCAAGATCCACAGATCGAGCGACCCCAACAAGGCGGCCAGTCCAACCGCCGCCAAGAGCACGTTCAAAACCTGGGCGCACTTCTTCCATATCGAGGCGGCCGCACTCGGCGCCTTGCCCGAGAAGAGAAAAGCCGCAACCACAAAATTAGCTCCTGCCACCACGGCCAGACCGGCGGCAACGGAAACGCTCTGCCAATGGGGCCAGAAAGCCACCAGCGCCGCGCCAAACAGCAGAGGCATCAGATTCGCCAGAACCAAGAATGCCGCCGCGATCCTACGCAAATCCCTCGACCTTCCACTGCTCGCGACCAGACTGTTTCCGTACCCGATGGCCTTCGGCCCGCAACCGCCGCGCCTGGATCGAAGGACCGGCTGGATTCTTGGCGCGTAGCGACCCGTCGTCCTCCACCACCCGCCAGTAGGGTGCCACGGGCCGCTTGCCCTCGGCGAGCTGCTCCTCGGCGGCACCCGCGACGATGCTCAACAGAATCCCGGTCGTCATGGGGCATGCCGACTCGGCGCCCGTACGCCGGGCCAAGCCGGTCCGAAGCCTCTTGGGAGTCGTCAGTCGCCCCTTCCTGACTTTGCGGATCTCCTCGGCGACCAGCAGTGGCGTCGGCACCAGCATCCGCTCCCCGGTGCGCTTCGAGCGGACGATCTTGGGCTCGAGATCCGGCCGCAGTTTGGCGACCCACGATTTGGTGGATTTCATCTTCCAGGGCATTTCGACCTCCTCGCTCAAACTCGTCCCCGGAGTATTCCACCCAGCAGCGTGCCGGCCAAGATCGCCGGGCCGAGCAGGAGAAACGCCGACAACAAGACCCACGGCCACAGGCGGGGCGGCCCCAGCATCAGCCGATTCGCTCCGATGGCGAAGAATACGCAACTCACGGCCATCATCACGCCAGAGACAAGCGCCAGGGCTTGCACAAGGCGGCGACGCCACGAGGCCGCCTTCCTCACCGTCACAACGAGAGCGACCAGCCCCAGACCGACCTGGGTGACCACGATGCTCGGCTTCGAGCCTAGAAACCACGGAGCCTCTAGAGCCGCCGGCGTGAACCAGAGCTCCCAGGTGAAAGAGAAAACGAGGTGAAGGGCCAGGAACGAGGCCGCTCCCAGCACGGCGAAGCGGAGTGTTGATCTCGAAGACAGGGTCTCGGCCATGGGTCGCGCGACCTCAGAACCTGCACTCCGGTGGCTGCGGTGCCTGCTCCGCCAGCTCCGCCGCGAAGGCGGCGGCGAGCTCGCCCGGCCGAAACCCATCGTGAACCGAGCCTTCGAACGCCACCCCGCCGTAGCCGTTTGGATGCATATGCGCCCTCACCCACACCGCGGTCTCGGCCTCGATCGCCACTGGCCCACCCCCACGGGCGAACGGCTGCTCGTCAACGTGGCTGTGCGAGAGCGGGCGCCGATAAACCAGCTCCCCGTCGCGGCTCACCACCTCCCACCAGTCGGCGTATCGATCGCAACCCTCGTCGGGGCTACGGATGCCGACTTCGAATCGATAGGAGCTCGGGTCGCCGGATACGCTCACCGACACGACATCGGCGAGAGCTTCCGCGGAATGGGCCGACGACACATCGGGCACCGGCTCGCGGCACCCTAGTCCCAGAAGCAGGAGAATCCCGAATACGGCGCGGCCCGCACGATAACCAGTGTCCTCCGGGTGCACGGCCCGCACTGGCGAAGCGCTCATCGGATGACCTTCATAGGCGGCGCCAGACCGAGCGCCTGCAAGACGAGCGTGCCCGCGACGCAGATGACAAAGACAACGACCACGATGGACCAGACCCGCCGCAGAGGCACGCTATTCGCTGCCGCTCCGAGAACGGCGCCCGCGAGCCCCAACTCTACCGCCTGACCCAGCCACCAACCTGCCAACAAGGGCAGGGTCGCCGTGCTGATCGAATACAGCCCAACGGCGAAAGCACCCCACCCGACCAGACCGACCGCCGCTCCATGCCGGAACCCCGCGATCACACCCCGCACACCGAGTCGCATGAGAAGCCAGTACAAACCCAGTGTCAAAGCCAAAAATGCCAGATAGCCAAGTGGGATTCTCCGGAAGGCCTGCTCGGGCTCGAGCAGAAACTGGCTCGGCCCGACGTAGAGCCTCGCGAGGAGCCCACCGTGGAGAAACAGGTCGAAACCCAGCGACAGGATCCAGGCTGCGGCGACCGACAGAACCATCCGCGATACGTTGAAATCGGTCCTCTTCCTTCTCGTGCCGCGCCCCACCGGTTCGGAACTCTGCGGAGAAACGGTCGAGCGATTCATTCGAATAGATGGACTCGTCGGCGTCTGAGGTACAGTCACGCCACCAGCGATCATATGACTCGGCACCCCCAAAGAACAGGAGAACCACTTGAAGCGATCCATCCCAGCACTCTTTTGTCTCGCCATCTTCGCCTTGGCTCTGAACGCCGCCGCACTCGCGGCGGAGGACGTCACTCTCAAAGGCTCGTTTGTCTGGGCTCAAGACGATGGAGACAACCGTACCGGCGATCTCACGGCCATCCTGACACCCGACGGTGAGAACCAATGGTCGGTGGCGTTCCACTTCATGTGGGAAGAAGAGCCCCACACTTATCTCGGAACCGCGACCGGAAGCCTGACGGCGGGTGCACTCGAAGGAACGGCCGAACACGATAACGAGGACCACGAGATCTCCTTCCGCTTCAGCGGCACTTTCGAGGACGGGACGTTCGCCGGCACCCACGGATGGGTCAACGAGGACGGCACCCTCGAAGAAGCCGGTACTCTGACCCTCGCGCACCCGGAATAGGGAGGACGCTGCCAGGAAAGCGGGCGGCTAGGCCGTTTCAGCGGAGAACTCGGAACGGTATCGCGCCAACCCCGAGACTCCGTCCATCTCGGTTGCTTCGAGAATCAGGATCATGAAGGCCTCGTCGGGCACTTCCCACTCACACCGGATTCCCCTCCGGCTTGCCGGCTCGAAACCGAAGCGAGGGTAGAACTGCGGGTGACCGAGGACGATGACAAAGGGACAACACGAGCCTCGCATCTCGGAGACTCCAACGCGAACCAACTCGGAGCCGATTCCGGTGCGCTGATGCTCCGGCAGGACGGCCATGGGCCCGAGACCCATTCCGTGAACCACCCGGTCCCCGCACTCCACTCTTACCGGGCTGAACAGAATGTGCCCGACCACTTGATCTTCCAGGACCGCAACAAGCGACACCGCGTCCTCTCCACAGTTCTTGCGGATGCTGTCTACAATGCCGGCCTCCTCGGCTTGCCCAAACGCCTCGGTGTTGAGCTTGCGGATCGCGGAGACGTCGTGGAGTTGTTCCCGACGGATCACGGTTGGATCCTGCTTGGGACCCTCCACTCACTCTCCAGAATGGCAAAGAGAGCCGTGTCCCTCCACTCGCCTCGGATCTGGCAGTCGTGCTCGAGGAGTCCTTCTCGGCGCATCCTGAGCTTCTCGAGAACCCGGAGCGAGGCCGCGTTCTCGGAGTCGCATCTCGCCCAGACTCGGTGGATGTCCAAGGAGTCGAATCCAAATGCCACCAGGAGACTCGCCGCCTCGGTGGCGAAGCCTCTGCCCCAGGCCGAGCGCGAAAGACAGTAGCCGAGCATGGCCTGAGGTCCATTCAAATGAAGTCCTATGCCACCGACGAGCCCGTCCGTCGCCACTTCGGCGACAGCAAACTCGTAGATGGTGCGCGGTCTTGCCGAAGCTTGCGACTGTGCCCGGGTCAGGAAGTTACGGGTCTCGGCCGCTGTGTTGGGACCCCATTCCATGTAACGCACCACCTCGAGATCCGTTGCGTAAGCATGCACCGCCTCAAAGTCGTTGTGGTCGAATTCTCGGAGGACAAGGCGTGGGGTTCTGAGCACTTCTCCTTCGACGCTCTCCTTACGGAGAGCGTGCGACATGTGAACTTTGGACACATACTTCTCGCCATACCTGACGGCAAGCGGCTCGGTTCCGTATGCAACAAAACCGCAGGCCTCATAGAGGGAGATGGCTGAAGTATTCTCCTCGGTGACCGAGAGCTGGACAACCTGTGTGCCCGGTGTCGAGCGTGCGTGGCTCAGCACAGCCTCCACGAGCGAGCGAGCCACGGTCTGGCCCCTGAACCCCGGGAGGACATACAGACCAAACAGCGTCGCCCTGTGCTTTGTTTGTTCTCTACTCCCGAACCTGATCCCGGCTACCCCAACGAGCCGGGCGCCCTCGAACGCCCCAAAAACGAGCTCGTCGGAGTCCGGATGATCCGAAACGCGCGACATCCACCAATCCAGGGGTAGCGACTCGCGCTCGGACACGGTGGACGTGAACGCTTCAGCGGCATCGGCGTAGGCCTGCAGCATGATCGCCCTGTATTCAGGGGCGTGAACAGACGTGAGGCGGCGGATCGACATGGGCCAGGTTGGTGAGGCCTCAAACGTGCTGATCGACCAGAATCGGATTTCCGTCGGGGTCCACTGCGACGAAGCTGGCGGGGCCGGTGGTCGTCTCGTCGGCCTCCGCTATCAGCTCCACGCCTTCTGCCTTCACCAGACGCTGCAGATCGCGCACATCGGTAAAGGCGTCCAGCTTTCCTGCGTTGCTGTCCCAGCCTGGGTTGAAAGTCAAAGTGTTCTTTTCGAACATGCCTTCAAAGAGCCCAATCGTGTGCTCGCCGTTCTTCAAGATGAGCCAGTTCTCCGTCGCCTCGCCGGCAAAGACCGAAAAGCCAAATTTCTCATAGAACGTCTTGGACGCCTGAAGATCCTTGACCGCCAAGCTAACCGAAAATGTGCCGAGTTGCATGTCTATCTCCTTTTGAAAATGGTTCGAGGCCTAAGAGCCTCGCGATCACACCGCCGCTTCGACGTGACCTCCGGCGTCCGGCACTCCTGCCAATCGACTTTACCCGCTCATCGCCACTCGAAAGCATCGTAGTCGTGAATCCTAAACTCGCCGACACCGCGATCAGCAAGCCGTCCACAAGCGAAGCCGACACGGGGGTCGACCGCTACAAGGGAGACTCGGTCGACACGGGGGTCGACCGCTACAAGGGAGACTCGGTCGACACGGGGGTCGACCGCTACAAGGGAAGACTCGGTCGACACGGGGGTCGACCGCTACAAGGGAGACTCGGTCGACACGGGGGTCGACCGCTACAAGGGAAGACTCGGTCGACACGGGG
This sequence comes from Acidobacteriota bacterium, assembly GCA_029861655.1. Taxonomy (GTDB): domain Bacteria; phylum Acidobacteriota; class Thermoanaerobaculia; order Multivoradales; family JAHEKO01; genus JAOTZA01. Next base: position 14,623 of record JAOTZA010000029.1, read on the forward strand.
GTCGACCGCTACAAGGGAAGACTCGGTCGACACGGGGGTCGACCGCTACAAGGGAGACTCGGTCGACACGGGGGTCGACCGCTAAAGGGAAGATTCGGTCGACACGGGGGTCGACCGCTACACGTCTACCCGGCGCATGACGATCGCGCCGTTGGTGCCGCCAAAGCCGAACGAGTTGGTGATGGCGACCTCCAGGTCGGTCTTGCGTGGCTCGTGCGGCACGAAATCCAGATCGCAATCGTCTGATGGGTTGTCGAGGTTCAAGGTCGCGGGGAGGATCTGATCTCGGATGGCGAGCGCCAGGAAGCCCGATTCGAGCCCCCCTGCGGCGCCCAGCAGATGCCCGGTGGCCGATTTGGTCGAAGACACCGCCAGCTTGTGGGCGTGGTCGCCAAAGACGCCCTTGATCGCCTTGACCTCGCTCACATCACCCAGCGGTGTCGACGTGCCGTGCGCATTGATATAGCCGACTCTCTCGGGCTCGAGACCGGCGTCGGCCAGGGCGTATCGCATAACCTTCTCGGCTCCCGCGCCTTCTGGGTGAGGCGCAGAGATGTGATGAGCATCGGCGCTCATACCATAGCCGGCGATCTCGGCGTAGATGTCTGCGCCGCGGCGTTTCGCGCTCTCGAACTCCTCGAGAACCAGAACCCCGGCACCCTCGCCGATGACGAACCCGTCGCGGTCGCGGTCCCAGGGGCGGGAAGCCTTCTGGGGCTCATCATTTCTCTTCGAGAGCGCCTTCATCGCATTAAAACCGCCGATCGCCAGCGGTGAAATGACCGCCTCGGTGCCGCCGGTAACCATGGCGTCGGCGTAACCGTGTTGGATCTGCCGGTAGGCGTCGCCGATGGCATGGAGCCCGGTCGTGCAGGCGGTCGCAGGCGCCGAGTTGGGGCCGGCGAGGCCGTAGCGGATCGAGATATGTCCTGCCGCCATGTTGACGGCCAGCATGGGGATGAAGAACGGCGAGATCCGGCCCGGACCGCGCTCCATGAGCTTGGTGTGGGTGTCCTCGATGGTCATCAGTCCACCGATCCCCGAACCCACGATCACCCCGACGCGATCGCGACCGATCTTCTCGATCGGCAGGTCCGCATCGGCGATTGCGATGCCGGCGCCGGCCAGACCGAACTGGATGAACCGGTCGGTCCGCCGAGCCTCCTTCTTGTCCAGATACTTCGTCGGGTCGAAGTCGGAAACCTCGCCGGCGATCTTGGTTTCGAAACCCGAGGCGTCCATCGACTCGATCGGCGCAATGCCGCTCTCGCCCGCCAACAGGGCAGACCAACTCTCGACGGTCCCCACCGCGAGTGGGGACACGAGACCCACGCCTGTGACGGCGACCCGGCGACGCGTCATCGATTCCTCGACCCGCTAGATGCTAGCTGTCGCTGCTCTTGCTCTGAATGTAGCTGATGGCGTCGGTGACGTTGCCGATCTTCTCGGCGTCGTCGTCCGGAATCTCGATCCCGAACTCCTCCTCGAAAGCCATCACCAGCTCGACGACGTCGAGCGAGTCCGCTCCGAGATCGTCGGTAAAGCTCGCGCCGGCCGTGACCTGGTCCGGCTCGACCGCCAGTTGTTCCGCAATAATGCTCTTTACTTTTTCATCTACGGCCATGGGTCCAGCCTCCTAGCTTGTCGGTGTAGCCGTGCACGGGTGGAAGGTCCGTGCCGAAGGGGCTTTTTAGCACAATCCAGTCTCCGGGACAAACGGAGAGGGCCTAGCTGACGAGCTGCTACGACCCCGATCGGAGGCCCCGCAGGGCACGGCACGAGCTCCTCGGACTCCGGTTACCTAGAGGCTCGCACCTCGGCTTCCCTCGCGCCGGATCGAGTGGCACTGCTGCAGACTTGACTCTGCGCTCGGTCAGACGTCCCTGGTGGAGCCTCCGCCCGGGCCTTGGTCGCAGCTCGCTCGCTCCTGTCCCTGCGCCGAGATCTGTCTCCGGCAGGCGCTACAATCCCTGTCATGATCCGGGTCGGTCAAAGCTATCGAAGACACCCTCCACAGGGGAAGTTCGACGCCATCGTCATCGGCTCGGGGGTTGGGGGTCTGACCGCGGCGGCGCTCCTGGCCAAACACGCCGGCAAACGCGTGTTGGTGCTCGAGCGCCACTACATGCCGGGTGGCTTCACCCACGTCTTTCGTCGCCGCGGCTACGAGTGGGATGTGGGCGTTCACTACATCGGCGGCATGGGAAGTCGGCGGTCGGGAGCACGCCGTCTCTTTGATCATCTGAGCGACGGCTCGCTCAAATGGGCGTCGATGGGGGACGTCTATGACCGCATCATCCTCGGCGATCGAAGCTACGACTACGTGACCGGGCCGGACCGCTTTACGGCGCAGATGAAGCAGTACTTCCCCTCTGGAGCCGAGGCGATCGACCGCTACATGGAGATGGTGCATAAGGCGGAAAAGGCCTCGCAACTCTACTTTGCCGAAAAGGCAGTCCCGGGTTCGGTTTCCTTTGTCGCCGGGCCGTTGATGCGCAAAGCCTACCTGCGCTACGCCCGACAAACGACCAAGGAAGTGCTCGACAGTCTGACCGACGACGCTGAGCTCAAGGGAGTGCTGACGGGTCAGTTGGGAGACTACGGTCTGCCGCCGTCGAGAAGCAGCTTCGCCATGCACGCGATGCTCGCCCGCCACTACCAATGGGGCGGCTTCTACCCGATAGGTGGCGCGTCGAGAATCGCCGCGGCGATCGCACCGGCCATCGAAGCGGCCGGCGGCGAGATCCTCTTCCAGGCCGACGTCACCAAGATCGAGGTCCGAGGCGGTCGGGCGGTGGGTGTACGGATGGCGGATGACGCGGTCCTCGAAGCACCGCTTGTCGTGAGCGCCGTGGGGGTCCACAATACCTATCAGCGGCTCTTGGCGCCCGACAACCCGGAGACTGCCGCTTCTTCGAAAAGCTTCGCCGAGCCCGGAAAATCTCAGGCCTCAGTCTCTCATCTCTGTCTCTATGTCGGCTTCAAACAGACCGCCGACGAGTTGGGCCTGCCCAAAAACAACCTATGGATCTATCCAGGGAACGACCACGACGCCAGCTTCGACGCCTATCTTGCCGACCCCGAGGCTCCCCTGCCGTTGGTTTATGTCTCCTTCCCCTCCGCCAAGGACCCCACCTTCGAAGAACGCTACCCGGGACGCGCGACCATCGAGCTCATCACTCTGGCGCCTTTTGAGCGTTTCGAGCGGTGGGCGGACACCGAGTGGCGAAAACGGGGTACCGAGTACGAGGCGGTCAA
>JAOTZA010000253.1 GCA_029861655.1 Acidobacteriota bacterium
CAAGCTTGAACTTGAAGTCAAAGCCGCTCGGCAGACCGGTGCGAATACGTTCGAGCAGTTCTGGGCCGAAGCTGTTCTCGAGGGAGAAGTCGGCTCGTATTGAGTCGCCATCGACGGAGACCTCGAAACCGGCGATGCGTGGCTTGTCCCCGGCCTGAGCACCCAAGAGGAACACGAGCGCGCAAACCGGAGCTGCGAGTCTCATTGGGTCAAAACTCTAGCAGATAAAGGAAGATAGGTCGGTTTGCCACGGCGTGCCGGCTTCTGGGTCATACTGCAATTGATGGCGAAGACGGCGCAGCCGGCACGGATGCTGGCGGTCAATCGGCGCGCCCGGCGCGAGTACGAGATCCTCGACAAGCTCGAGGCCGGTCTGGTTCTGGCCGGTACCGAAGTCAAGTCGGCGCGCGCCGGGAAAGTCCAGCTCAAGGACAGCTATGTCGAGGTACGGGACGGTGAAGCGTTTCTGGTCGGCGCACACATCAGCCACTATACCCACGGGAACCGCCAGAACCACGAACCGGAACGCCCACGCAAGCTGTTGCTCAAGCGGCGCGAGATCGATCGTATCTTTGGCAAGACGACCATCCAGGGCCTGACCTGTGTGCCGCTCGCCGTCTACCTCAAGGGACGGCACATCAAGGTCGAGATCGCCGTTGCACGCGGTCGCAAGCTGCACGACAAACGACTGGCGGAGAAGAAGAAAGTCTTGGATCGGGAAGCTCAGGAAGCGATCAGCGCCCGGGGCTGATACTAGCTCGGTGCGGCGCTGGGATCGACGGCACGGCGCTTGTTCCTCCCGCCTGTGTCCCGGATTCGATCGAGGGCGGTCTGTCCGCCGTATTTGTCCACGATCCGGTCGTCGTACTCGTCGGACGTGTTGGCGACGGCCGCGATCGTGCCCAGCAGGTTTTTTCGTTCCAGCGACCGGCCAAAGATCTTCTGCGAGAAGAAAATGTCGTTGCCGACCAGCGAAAAGGCTCCGACCCGGAGTTCGTGATTGAGCTCCAGCAGACCAAGCAGTAGGTTCTCAGAGAGATCGGCGCCCTGAACGCAATAGGCGGTCACTTCGACGATCGTTTCTTCGGGCCCATACGGCTCGACCGAGATCTCGAGGACCGTCGAGCCATAGCCGACATAGAAATGAGCGTTCTCCGGATCGAGATATAGGTCGTCAAACAGCTCGCCCAGGAACTCCTGGACTCGGTGATGGGTCAGTTCGTGGTGTTCGTGCTCGAATTCCATGGCGCTTCCTCCAGTCGGAACTCTAGCAAAGAACAGCGATAGAGGTGGCCGGTGCGAGGGAAGCCGAGGTGCGAGCCTCGAGACACGGAGGGCACTTGGCTCGCGCCGTTCACTGCGAAAGTCCTCGCCCACGAGCCTTCCCGGGCGCGGCTCGGGAAGCAAGATGTCTCGGTTTGCTAGATTGCCGCCCTTATGGACTCGATCGTCGTCCGCGGTGCCCGCGAGCACAACCTGAAAGGCGTGGATATCGAGATCCCGCGCAATCAACTCGTGGTCATCACTGGAGTGTCGGGCTCGGGCAAGTCCTCGCTTGCCTTCGACACCCTCTACGCGGAGGGCCAGAGACGCTATGTCGAATCGCTGTCCGCCTATGCGCGGCAGTTTCTGCAACAGATGGAGAAGCCCGACGTCGACTCGATCGAGGGACTGTCGCCGGCGATTTCGATCGAACAGAAGTCGGTATCGCGCAACCCGCGTTCGACCGTCGGGACGGTCACGGAGATCCACGACTATCTGCGGCTGCTGTTCGCATCGATCGGCACCCCGCATTGTCCCTCGTGCGGAGAGGTCATTCGGCCGCAGACCGTGCAACAGATGGTCGATCGCATTTTGAGCCTCCCCGAAAGAACGCGTTTCATCCTCTACGCTCCCTACATCCGCGGCAAGAAGGGTGAGTACAAGAAACAGTTGGCGCAGATGGCGGCCGAGGGCTTCGTGCGTGCCCGCATCGACGGTGAGACGGTCGATCTGTCGGGAGAGATCCCGGTGCTCGACAAGAAGAAGAAGCACTCGATCGACATCGTCGTCGATCGACTGGTAGTGCGTCCCGGACTCGAACAGCGTTTGACCTCTTCGATCGAGACCGCGCTCAGGGTGAGCGGCGGTTTGATCGTGGTGGCGGCCGCGGGCGGCGAGGAAACGCTGTCGCAGAACTACTCGTGCTCCAATTGCGGCACCAACCTGGCGGAGGTGACGCCCAGGCTTTTTTCCTTCAACAGCCCCTACGGCGCTTGCCAGACCTGCTCGGGGCTCGGAACGATTCGAGCGGTGGACGAGGAGCGGGTCATCGGAGATCCTCAGCGCTCGATCAACGCCGGGGCCATCGCTCCCTGGCCGACCAGTGGCAAGTCATGGCGTATGCGGATGATCCGAACTCTCGCCAAGGAAGTGGGCTTTTCGTTGGAAACGCCGTGGGTCGAGCTTCCCAAGAAGGTCCGGCAGGTGATCCTTCAGGGCAGCGGTGACCGCGAGATGACGTTCGAGCTCTCGGGTCGGAAGTCGAGCTATAAGTGGAAGGGGAGCTACGAAGGGATCCTGCCGCTGCTCGAGCGCCGGTATCGCGAGACCGAGTCGGTCGGGGTGCGAAACGAGATCGAAAAGTACATGGCGATCCACTCCTGCCCGGCCTGCGAGGGGCGGCGGCTACGACCCGAAGCGTTGGCGATCAAGGTCGCCGGTCGCTCGATCGACGAGTTCTCGGGGATGGTCGTGAGCGAGCTGCGGCGTTTAACCACGAAGCTAAAGCTCAAGAAGCGTGAGAAGGCGATCGCCGGCAAAGTGATCCAGGAAGTCGTGGACCGTCTTGGGTTTTTGGACGACGTCGGAGTCGGTTACCTCAGTCTCGACCGGGCTTCAGCGACGCTCTCGGGTGGTGAGAGCCAGCGTATCCGGCTGGCGACCCAGATCGGCTCGAAGCTCATGGGGGTCCTCTATGTCCTCGACGAGCCATCGATCGGGCTTCACCAACGCGACAACGCTCGGCTTCTCGAAACACTCAAGGGGATGCGGGATCTCGGCAACTCGGTGCTGGTCGTCGAGCACGACGAGGAGACCATCCGCGCCGCCGACTGGGTCATCGACCTCGGACCCGGCGCGGGGGTTCACGGCGGTGAAGTGGTGGCCGCGGGGGAACCTGCCAAGGTCGAGTGCTCCAAGGACTCGCTCACCGGCCGTTACCTGAGGGGCGAGCTGGCGGTCGAGATTCCGGCGGAGCGCCGAAAGCCCTCCAACGCGTCGCTGACAATCGGCGGCGCACGCCACAACAACCTGAAGAACCTGGATGTGGAGTTGCCGTTGGGCTTGCTGGTGGTGGTGACCGGGGTCTCAGGCTCGGGGAAGAGCAGCCTGGTCAACGACATTCTCTATCGAGCCCTGGCGCGGCACTTCTACCGTGCGAGCGATCGAGCTGGAGAGCACGACTCGATTGGCGGGCTGGAGAACCTCGACAAAGTCATTGCCATCGACCAGAGCCCAATAGGACGCACCCCGCGCTCCAACCCGGCCACCTACACCAACGTGTTCAACCACATTCGCAGTCTGATGGCCAAGACACCCGAGGCTCGGATGCGCGGCTACAAGCCGGGACGTTTCTCTTTCAACGTCAAAGGTGGGCGGTGCGAAGCCTGCAGGGGTGATGGTCAAATCAAGATCGAGATGCACTTCCTGCCCGACATCTATGTCACGTGTGAAGTTTGCGGTGGCAGGCGATACGACCGCGAAACTCTCGCCGTGCGTTACAAGGGACTGAACATCGCTGAGATTCTGGACCTTTCCGTGGAGCAGGCGCGGGAGTTCTTTCGCCACATCCCGCCGGTGGCGCGAATCCTGACGACCCTCGACGAAGTTGGTCTTGGCTACATCCGGCTCGGGCAGCCCGCGACGACGTTGTCGGGTGGTGAAGCACAGCGGGTCAAGCTGGCGAGAGAGCTCTGCAAACGTTCCACCGGGCGGACTCTCTATCTTCTGGACGAGCCGACGACCGGTCTCCACTTCGACGATGTCGGTAAGCTTCTCAAGTTGCTGCAGAAGCTCGTCGATCTGGGGAACACCGTCGTGATCATCGAGCACAATCTCGAGGTCATCAAAACTGCGGATTGGATTCTGGATCTGGGACCCGAAGGGGGCGAAAAAGGTGGGCGTTTGGTTGCTGCCGGCCCGCCCGAAAAGGTCGCCCGGGCGAAGAAGAGCCACACCGGAAGTTACCTGAAGAGGATCGTGTAGCTGCCAGCCTTGAGGAAAGCCCCGCCGATTGCTTGGGTCGTCTTGGGTGTTGTCTCGGTTCTGACGGTCGCGGTAGCGCCGAGTGTGGTGGTAGCCGAAGGCTTTGGAGCAGCGCCCGCTATTCGTTCGCTTGCCGGCGAACGTCTCGAATTCGTGATTCGGTGGGGGATGATTCCGGCGGGCCGGGCCACCCTCGAGGTCGAGACCGCGCCGCGCGAGCGCATGGTCCTGCGGGCCACGGCTCGGAGCCTCCAGTGGATCGACTGGATGTACCTGGTTCGGGAACGGATGGAGTCCACGGTGACTGTCCCAGGTCTCCTCCCGGAGCGGTTCTTCAAGACGACGCGGGACGGTCGGCATCGAACACGCGTGGAGGAGCTTCTGTTCGACCGGAGAGCCGGCACCGTGACCTACCGGCGCGACGAACAGGAACAAGCGTCCCTTGAAGTAACGCCCGGTGCTCGAGACGCCCTGGCAAGCTTTTATGCGTTTCGCACGCTCGACTTCGAAGGTGAACAGGTCG
>JAOTZA010000254.1 GCA_029861655.1 Acidobacteriota bacterium
TCTGGGTCTCCGACGTCGCGAGCGTCTCGAGACGGAGATCGGCGATCTGGGCGGAGAGCTCGCCGGGTTGTCGTGCAGTTGCGACGGCCGTCGGTCTTTCGACGAGACGGGCCACGGCCGGCGGTTCCCCGGCCGCGCCGGACGGCTTGATCGAAAAGGCCAGAAGGAAACCAACTGCCAGGGCCAGAACTCGAAAGGACGCCGAAGCTTCCATCGTTGCTCCAGTCTGAGGGAGACCGGGCCGGCTGGCTATGAAACCGGTCACCAGCGGGCTGTGCCAATATCGGGGAAGGCGTTCAGCGAGCTGTTAAACCACCGCGGTCTCGAGGAGCTTCAAGCTTCCAGTGTCGGCGTCGATCTCGGTCTCGATCCCCAACGGCAGGGTGAACTGGTGCTTGATGTGTCCGATCATCGCTCCGCGGTAGGCGGGAATCCCTAGAGGCGCTATGTGATCGGCCAGAACTTCCTCCAGCGTGAGCGAACCGTACGAGGTCCCCGGCTTGCAGTCCGTACAACGACCAAAGACAAAACCCGCGAGCTTGGAAAGGTGTCCCGCCAGAGCCAACTGAGTCACCATCCGGTCCACTCGATAGACCGCCTCGCGAACATCCTCGAGAAATAGGATGGCCCCGTCGAGGTTAGGGAAAAAGGGTGATCCGACGATAGCGCTCAATACCGCCAAATTTCCGCCGATCAACCTTCCGCGTGCCTTCCCGGGTGTGAGCGTCGCATAACGATCCTTGGTCTGGACCAGTTCTTCATCCCCCGGATCCGTCGGGTTGAGAAACTCGACCTCCTCGGCATCGAAGAGCACGCGTCGGAAGTACTCCGCAGAGACCTTGGTTCGCGGATGCGGTCCATGAAAGGTAACAAGCCCGGTCTTGGCGTAGATTCCCGCCAACAGCGCAGTGACATCGCTGAAACCGACAAGCACCTTCGGGTTGGCGTGAATCAGGTCATAGTCCAGGAACGGCAGCACCCGGGCGGAGCCCCAACCACCGATCCCGACCAGCGCCTTCACCGTTGGGTCCGAGAACAGATTGTTGATGTCAGCCGCCCGCTCCTGGTCCGTGCCCGCCAGATAGCCGCGTCGATTGTAGAAATTCTCCGGCTTTACCGGGACGAGGCCCACCGCCTCGAGCGACTCGCTCTGGATCTCGACCGGCTCGCTCCGAAAAGCGGCCCGTGCTGGGTTGATCATCCCTACGCGGTCTCCCGGGTGGAGTCTCGATGGCTTGAGAACGGGTGCCGCTGAGCCGGCTACCCTACCAACGGCTTCTCGGGCCAAAGCGGGCCCGTCCATTGTCAAGAGCGCTGCGGCCGCCGCGCCTTGCCCCAGAAATCCTCTTCTCGTCGTCATCCAGCACCTCTCCCCGGCTCGAATCCCGCCTCACTTCATCTTGTCAAGGACACGCCATCCATCAGTAACCGTCCCGAGCTGGTGTCCGGTGCCCCGCTTGGGAACCCGAGCTCGACCGCCGTGACCACACGCGATCCGGTCGCCAGATCGTCTGCCTCCGCCGTCGTCTTTCCGTTCTTGGTCAACCTGGCCACACCGTCGGCTGCCATCGCCGACGAAGAAGATGCCCACTCGACATCCAGCAGAACGGTCTTTTTCCGGCCGAATCTGACCTCTCCAATTCGACGTTCGGCCCCGCTGCGCTCCCGGACCCGCAGAACCGCTCGCAGCCGGTTCTTCGATCGACGCTCGAGAGCGAGTCGCACGTGAACACCGCGACCATCGCCGAAGATGAGCACATCGGTCGAACCATTGCCCAGGTCGAGACCCTTCCCGTTGAGGTAAACCCTCGCCTCGAGGCTCTCGGCCCGACCCGGCGCTCGAGTGCGGACCCGGGCAGGTCCGCCCGCCTCAGTCGAGGCCGCCAGGGCGAAACCCGAGCCCACAAGCCCCGGCTCGGTAATGTCGACGGCTCCCTCTCGTTTCCACTGGGCCAGATCTCCGCTCTCGAAGCCGTCGGCGAAGATCTCTCGACTGTGCAAACGATTCACCTCGCCGCTGAAATCGACCAGATAGAGCTCGCCCTTCTCATCTTCGCCAAAGGTGACGATCGGCCGGCCGGTCACCGCCAGGATTCGAGACGTCCAGACCCCATCGCGGTTTGGCTTCGCCGACCAGATCGTGCCTGCACAGTAGTCACCAAAGACGTACTCGCCTCTTAAGGTAGGAGCCCGCTTGCCGCGGTAGCGATAACCGCCCGTCACCGCACATCCGACATCGTGCCCATACTCGAGAACCGGCGGCGTGAAGGCATCCTGGTCGCAGCCGGTAGGCGGCTCGTAGCACAGCGAGCCTTCGACCCGTCGCCATCCATAGTTCTCTCCGCCCGTGCTGTCTGCGCTTTGGAAGTTCACCTCTTCTCGACGGCCCTGCCCTACGTCGGCGACAAAGAAGTCTCCCGTCTCGCGGTCAAAGCTGATTCTCCACGGGTTTCGGAGTCCCAATGCCCAGATGTCGTCGCGAGCCTGGGGGTCGCCCACGAACGGGTTGGCGGACGGCACCGCCCCCGGACCGCCGTCGACGTCTAGTCGCAGGATCTTTCCAAGCGGGCTCGAAAGATCCTGTGCGTTGTCTTCCGGATCCCCACCGTCGCTGCCGTCGCCCGATGCGATATAGAGAAACCCATCGGATCCAAAAGCGATGTCGCCGCCTTTGTGCCCGGAGGTGGGCTGCTCAAAGCGAAGAAACTCCACCTCAGAGGCGGCCCGGGCTCGGTCGGGGCTGCGGCCGGACACTTCGAACCGTGACACCACCGAGTCCCCTTCCTCATCGATGTAGTAAGCGAAAAAGAAACCATTCGACTCGTATCCCGGATGAAAGGCCAACCCCAGGAGGCCCCGACCGCCACAACAGGAGACCTGACGCGAGATGTCGAGGAAGGGGCGCGGGTCGAGCTCACCGTTTCGGATGATCGAGACCAGGCCAATTTGCTGCACCAAAAACATCCGGTTGGTGTTGTCGCCGGCGTTGACCAAACCGAGCGGTCGCTCGAGGCCGCTTGCGAGAAGCTGAAGCTCGATCGCCTCGCCGGCCACGGCCGGCACCACCGTAGGTCCCAGAATCAGGATCGTGAAGAAGACGGCTCGGGAGCCGGGAACGCGCATACTCGGGGATCGTACCCCGAAGTGTTCCCTTAGCCGAGTGGCTTGAGAGCCGCGGGGTCGTGCGCCCGGACCGCCGCTACTTCCGCTTCGATAAAGGACCGCAGCCTCTCGGTGGTCTCGGGATCGAGATCTTCAAACTGAATGGCAAATCCGATCTGCTCGGTCCACACCACCGTGCCCTCGCCCTCGATCGGCTCAGATTCCTGGCCGTCCGGAAGCTCGAAGCGAAAGCGGATCGGGTTGCCCTGTTCGTAGAAGTGCGTCGTCGAAACAAACAGACCCGTCTCGCTTAGATCCTCGACCCGGCCCTTCTGCGACGTGCCCTCGATCCAGAACTCGATCTCGACTGCACGCGGCACGCGAACGGCCATGCGACGCTCGGAGCCCTTGGAGCTCACCGGCTCACGACTCGGCTCGACCGGGGCGGAGGGTACAGATGCCGGCTCGCTGGAGCCCGAGTCCTCGCTCCAGAAACGGATCCGGATGGGCACCGTGACACGGTCGTTCGAGCGGTCGTCGTTCTGGCTCAATTCTTGCCCACCCATAGCACCTGGCAGCCTAGCCGGTGCGCGCCGGCGTCGCTGCGGATTCCGACACAACCGGCTCCTGTATTCTAGCAGCGCTTGATCGACCCGGGAGGCTCCCTACACCGTGAAGTACAAACTTGTCTCTCTCTTCCTCGTCGGCTTCTTGTTGGTGGTGTCTTCCTTGGGCGCCTGGAGCTACGCCGGGCACCGCAAGATCGCTTTGATTGCCTACGATCGTCTCGAAGAAGGGACTCGTGCTCGCGTCTCCGAGATGCTCCGCCGCCACGAGCGGATCAAGCAGGACTTCCGGATGCCGGACAACATCCAGTCGGCTCCTAGCGTGGTACAGGATCGCTGGCTTTTTATGACTGCGGCCACCTGGCCCGATAGGGTACGAAACCTGACTGGAAGCGAGCGAGAGCGCTACAGCCACTCCAAGTGGCACTACATCAACGAACCCCTGTTTCTAGGCGATGAGGACAAGGAAGCGCTCGCCGGACAGACACTCGCAAACCTCGAAACCAAGGCGCCACCCCTGGATCTTTGCGACGAACCGGAGATGGAGACCTGCGGCGACCTCAACGTTATCCAGGCGTTGAAGCTCAGCGTCGCCAAGCTCGAAGCCGCTTCCACCCCCGATCCCGAGAAGGCAATCTATCTCTCGTGGCTCCTTCACCTCGCGGGCGATCTTCATCAGCCGCTTCATTCGACCGCACTTTTCTCCGCCATTCTTCTGCCGCGCGGAGATCAGGGCGGAAATCTTATTCGAGTCGGGCGTAAGCGGCTGCACGCCCACTGGGACGATCAGCCTGGGACGACAGCCCGCTCCCTACGTCGGCTCAACCGGGAAGCCCGGAGCCTTCTCCGCGACCAGGGTTTGCGCGCAGCCGCCCGCGACAGCACCAGTGATCTCTCCTTCGAGGCCTGGCTCGAGCAGAGCCATGAGCTGGCCTGGGAGCATGTGTACGACGAGGCGATCCTCGACGCCGTGAGTCGGTACGAGGCACAGGTTCAGCGCAAACTACGCTATGAAGAGTGGATTCCAGCACCACGGCCATCACGGGAGTACCGGCGGGAAGCCCTTTCCGTGGCCGAGAAACGAG
>JAOTZA010000030.1 GCA_029861655.1 Acidobacteriota bacterium
CGTCGAAGAGCATCAGCAATCGTTTTCTCAACTTGGCCCTTTTGTTTCCAGGTGAGACACGGATTCGTCGTCTTCTGGAGGCGGAGGACACCGAGGCTTTTCTGGAGGCGATTCGTCTTCTGGGCCGCCGGGTGGTGATCGGGTCGGACGAACAGTCGAACCGTGGTGCCACGGAGGTCCACGTTGGGGCGCCGGTCGAGCCGGTCTTTCCATCCTCGAGGACAGAGATCTCTTGCGGCGCCTCCGGAACCATGTTGCGTTTCATGCTCGCCACATTGGCTACCGAACCGGGAAGGTGGCGCCTCGATGGCACCGAGAGACTGCGCGAGCGACCGGTCGGCCCTCTGCTCGAAGCCCTACGATCGCTGGGCGCCGAGATCCGTTGCCTCGGCACCAAAGGGTTCGCGCCTTTGGAGATCGCCGGCCGGGAGCTCTCAGGTGGCACCGTGAACCTCGACTCCGCGGACTCGAGCCAATACGCATCCGCGCTTCTCATGGCTGGGACCCGGGGAAAGATTCCTCTCGAAATTGATTTGCCGGGACTGGTCTCGTCGCCTTATCTGGATCTCACCGTCCAGGCGATCGAGGACTTCGGCGGCCGAGCCGATCGCGGGGACGGCGAAGGCCACAGCAAGTGCCGCGTCGAACCGGGAATGTCGAATCGGGGGGGCGCCCATCGCGATGTGCGCGTCGCCGGCGACTTTTCGAGCGCCGCTTACTTCGCCGCCGGCGCGACCCTGGCGAGTGGGCGTGTCGAGTTGCACGGGCTACGGCGCGACTCGAGACAGGGCGATCGCCGGTTCCTGGACGTCCTCGAGGAGATGGGAGCAACCACAGGATGGCGGGACGGTCCTCCAAATGGTTCGGACGCTGCTGAGATCCTCGAAGTCGAGAGTGGCGGTCCACTCTTGGCTCTGGAACGAGACATGTCGGCACTTCCGGACCAGGTGCCGACCTTGGCGGCGCTGGCGCCGTTTGCAAAGGGCACCACCCGCATCACCCGGGTCGCACATCTACGCCTGAAAGAGAGCGACCGGCTCACCGGTATGGCCGTGGCGCTGCGGCGGGCAGGCGCCGAGGTGATCGAAGAGCCCGACGGCCTGGTGATCCCGGGAGTGTGGGCGGAACAAGCCCCTCCCACCACCGATGTGACTCTCGATCCACGCGACGACCACCGTCTGGCGATGAGTTTCGCCGTCCTCGGTCTCGGACGGCCGGGAATCACCGTGAGCGAGCCCGAGGCAGTGGGGAAGTCCTATCCGGGATTCTGGGAGGACTTCGAGGGTGTGTTCGGTCCCTGATCAAGCCCGCCGATTAGACCCTTGGCAGGCACTAGAGCGCCGTCTCGGATTTGTTTCGTAAACAGCACTTCTTGTACTTCTTGCCGCTGCCGCAGGGGCAGGGCGAGTTGCGACCAAAGCGCACGCGACCGCGCTTTCGCTCCTGGGTGAGCGCTGCAAGCCGCATGTGGAGCTTCTGATTGAACACGCGAGAGAGCATCTCGTAGAGCTCCGGGTGTTTTCGGCGCATCACACCGGGGCGCTCGAAGAAGTACTCCGCCGTAACGGCGAAGAACTCGGCCTCGTTGGTCAGCGCGTAGTCGTTGATATCCGAATCGCCGCTCCGAATCTCTTCCATCTTGCGTCGCACGAGCTCGATCCAGGGACCGACGCTTCGCTGGTCGAGGCCGACGAATGGCAAGCCGTCGATCGCGCCATCGGACTTGTCCACCAGATGAGCGAACTCGTGGAGACCGACGTTTCGCTTGTCGCCCGGGTTGCGAAATCCGTTGATGAGATCGGACTTGACGAGGATCATCATCCGGTTCATCGCCCCGGTGCCCACCATCCCGAGAGTGTGGTGTCTCCCGCCGTCGTCGAACGCGAAATCCTCACTGAACCGCGAGGGATAGATGAGGATCTCGCTGATCTGGTCCCACTCCCAATCGGGGAATCCGAGGATCGGGATGATCGCGCTCGCCGCGGCCAGTACCCGGGTCGTCTCGTCGATCTGCGTCTTGATTCCCGTGATCCGTTTCTCGCCCAGAAAAACCTGTAGCTCACGCCGAAACCGGTCTTGCTCGGAGGGCTCGAGGGCGCGGTAGAAGACGACTTCGCTTTGCAACACCTTCTCCCACTTGGGGGGAAAGGGGCGGTTGAGGATTCTTCGCCGGCGTCGGAGCTTCCACGTCAAGAGGTCGTACAGACCATACGAGAGGATCGCCGCGATCGGCAGCGACAGCCAGAGCGGCATCGCGGTTGGCCGCAACAAGACAGCCAGGGTCGCTAGCAGCACGAAGGCGATAGCGGAAAACACCTGCGCCGTCCGGACGGTCTGCCGCTCCCAGAGGGTGCCGAGGGCGTTTGCGGGTTCGGCCATCGCCCCGCATCCTAGCGTGAAGGCTTGGCCTCCTGGCGCTCCGATCAATAGGATCTGTGGCGGGAATTCGAAACGCGGCGATCGTGGCGGGACAGGGCCTGACCTTGGACTGGTCAGGCGTTTGGGTGGATTCGCACAGCTTGCCGGCGCGAAGGTTCGCGAAGAAGAGCGAAGAGCCCGCCGAAGGACTTTTGGTGAGGGCGCGCGGTATTGACTTCAGCGGACCGGCAGGAATTCTTGCGGTCGGCCTGTCTTTGCGCCATGAGCCCAGCCAGCGATCGACTCATCCATTCAAGTCTCGCTGCCGCCGACGACGGCAAGGACCCTACGCTCGCCCTGGCGAGGATTTCGGACCGCCAGAGAATCGCCGTACTTCTCCAAGCGAGTTCGCTTCTGTCGCACTTCGAAGTGGCGGGTTGGAGGTTGGTCTCGGACTGGCAGGGCGCTCGACTGAACTCACGGGGTTTGCTGTGTGGCGTCACCGCGACCCCCGGCCGCGACAAAGCCCTACCGCAAGCGAGGCTGGCGGAGCTCTCGGCGCTGCTCTTTCGCGCGGACCGACACATCGCCGGCCGTGGTCAGGCGCGCCGTGTCGTGCGCGCACTTCTCGAGCGCTGGAAACAGCCGCTGACGCCGATCCAACCGGATCAGACCGTCCGCCACGTTCTCGATGAAGCTGACTTTCTGTGGCAACCGGAGTTTGGCGCCGCCCGCGTGACGCTGGCAGCAGAGCATGTGAGAGGCAGCCAGCGGGAGCTGTGGGTCGCCGGGCCTGGTTGGTTTCGGCGTCCTTTGCTGGCGGTCTCCACATCTCGGAGCGACCTCGAAAAGCGGCTCTCATCGAATGGACTGCTGGGCCTCTGGCACCAACTCGAAGGTCGGTCGGATCCTCGTCGTCTTTCTGTCGCCGGTCGCTGGCGGGCGGCGGTGAAGGCCTGGGACGACTCGCCGCCGCGGACGACGAGCGAGAGAGTCGAAATGGCTCGGGCCCTTTTTGCTCTAGGTCGGTTTGCCGACGCGCGAGCGGCACTTAGCCGGCTGCGCTCCACGGATGCGCGCATTTTGAAGGCCTGGTGTGGTTACTGGCTTGGAAAACTCGGTCCTGCGCGCCGCGAGATCAACGCGCTGGAAGCAAGGCGGGTGTCGACGAAGCAGCTCATGGAGCTGGCTCGGGTGGCGGTACGCGTTTTTGGAAACAGCGGCGATGAGACTTCGGCTGGGCGGTGGGTCACCAAAGTGCTCGAGCACTCGGGCGGTGAGCATCGGCTCGAGGCGGAGCTGATAGCGGCGACCGCCGCCTGGGATCGCAACGACGGTGAGGAAGTCGATACCTGGTTGAGCAAGAGCCGGAAAGCGCTCGACACCCCGGAGTTGGCGTGGCGGTGGCATCGAGTGGCCGGCTGGCAGGCTATGCGGCGTGGAGACGGACAGGGTGTCGTCAACCACTTCCGAGCGGCGCTCGCCGGTAGAAGAAGGCAGCTCTTGCCGTTTGAGGCGGCTGGTATGTGGAACGAACTCGCTATCGGTCGATCGATGCAGGGTGAGCTGGCGGGTGCAGAACGCGCGTTGGTCCACGCGTCACGCCTCCACGGTGAGACACAGGGTCCGAGGCAGACGACCCTGGCACATTTCAACCTCGCCGAAATCCGTCTTCGACGTGGCAGACTGACCGGTGTCGAAGAGATCCTCAAGCAGACGACGGCGGAGAATCGACGGGCCGGGAATCGTCGGGGACGCGTCCACGACGTCGCGTTACGGGCTCGCCTCGAGCTGGTTCGAGGGCGTCCGGGGGCTGCCCTCGAGCACTTGTCAAATGTCCTCGAAGAGCTGGAAGAGCGCGGTCTCGAATGGCAAGTAGACGAGCTGCGAGCTCTGGCTGGGAGGGCGCTTGGGTGGCTCGATCGTCCTGCCGAGGCGTTCACACAGCTCGAGCAGACAACACGGGAGACTCGCGTGCAGTTCGAACCTGAGGAACGGCCGGCTCTCTGGGCTCTCGCCGGGGACCGCGAGCGAGCGCTCGAAGAGGTCGTCGAGGGCTCAACGGCAGCGTTGTGGCGCGCTCTTCTCACGGGAGAGGAGGCTAGCGAAGGACTCTGGCGCTGTCTCGACGAACTCGGCGATTTTCGGGCCGCGCGGTTAGTTTTCGACGCCGAGTCGATAGCTCCCGGCTCGGTTCCCGCAAAGAGAGTTCGTCGGGCTGCGCGTGTCCTACGCGGTCTAGGAGCGGCTTCATTCGCGGAGAATCTGGAGGCAGTGGATTCGGGTCCGTGGCTTGCTGTCGAGAGCTTTCTAGACCGATCCGATCCAAGTCCGGAGGCCATTGCCGAGCTTTTCTCGAACAGCGGGCTAGCCGATGTCGCTGTGAGATGGGTTGGACCCGAAGATGAGATCGACCTGGTTGAGGGGCCCGCGAGTGGTGAATCGATTTCTGTCCGCCACTCAGGAGGCCGCCTCGTCGCGACATCGGACCGGATCGAGCCGGTACTCAGGGCGTTACTCCGCATTGTCGCCGGGCGATGGGTCCCGCATCGTTGCGGGGCCGGTTCTGTGGCCGAGCCCGCCGAGCCGGTGAAGCGTCATGGCCCGCCTGCAGGAGTCGATGGGCTCGTCGGAGGGTCGGAGAGTTTTGTCCGGGCCGTCGACCGGGCTACACGGCTGGGTGCGAGCGATGTGCCGCTCGTGATCCTCGGTGAAACGGGGACCGGCAAGGAGTTGGTTGCTCGGCGGGTTCACCGTTCGAGCGGGCGGTCGAACGGGCCGTTTGCACCGCTAAACTGCGCGGCGGTTTCCGAAGAGCTGTTGATGTCCGATCTCTTCGGGCATGTGCGCGGCGCGTTCACCGGAGCCGATCGGGATCGGCATGGCGTTTTCGAGGCGGCTCGCGGCGGTACGGTGTTCCTGGACGAGATCGGCGATCTGCCACTCGAGGCACAGGGGTTTCTGTTGCGGGTGCTTCAGGAAGGCGAGGTTCGCCGGGTGGGAGAGAGTCTGCCGCGTTCCGTGGACGTGAGGGTCGTGGCAGCGACACATCGAGATCTGGCGCTGATGGTTCGCCAGGGTGCTTTTCGTGAAGATCTCTTCTTTCGCATCAAGGTGGCGTCGGTAGAGCTGCCACCTCTTCGCCTGAGGGGGAGGGATGTGATGACGCTGGCTCGGCACTTCCTGCGCAAGACGAGGCCTGGTGAGGAGATCCGGTTGACCAGCGGAGCTCGCTCGACCCTTTCGAGCTACAACTGGCCCGGCAATGTGCGCGAACTGCAGAACGTACTCTCGGTGGCAGTGGCGCTGACCGATGATGGTGTTGTGCGTCGATCCGATCTGGAGCTACCGGATGTTTCAGTCACGGCTAGGGAAACGGCGGGCTACCATGAGTCGGTCTTCAACTACAGGCGTAAATTGGTAGCCGACGCCCTGGCCGCGAGCGCCGGCAAACAGGCCGAGGCGGCTCGCTCGCTCGGCATGACGCGGCAGGCTCTGTCGTATCTGGTGAAGAAGCTCAGAATCGAGATTTGACGCCCGATACCCGGCTCAGGCTCTGAAGTGTTCCTTCAGAATCTCCGCTATGGCTTCTAGCCCTCGTCGGTCTTCCTCGTCAAAGGCCGCCGGTTCGCGCGAGTCGATGTCGAGAACCGCGGCGAGACTGCCATCGGCGGTTTGAATGGGCACGACGATCTCCGAGCGCGCTGCGGTGTCGCAGGCGATGTGGCCGGAAAAAGCATGGACGTCGGGAACGACATAGGTTTCACGGTCGCGGGCGGCGGCGCCGCAGACCCCCTTGCCAAATGCGATCTCGACACATCCGACGGGTCCCTGGTAGGGGCCGATACGCAAAAGATCGGGTCCGACGACACGGTAAAAACCGGTCCAGCTCGCTAGAGGCAGCGCGTCGTGGACGAGCGCCGCGGTGCTCGCCATCACAGCAACCGGATCTTCAAGACCGTCGAGAAGGCCGCGCAGCTCCCTCACCACCCGTTCGTAGACCTGGGCTTTTGTCTCCGCCATGGCCCCGGAAGTTTAACCCCGAGGAGCCGGTGGGCTCGAGTGGTAACTGGAGAAGGCAAACCGCGAGGTCAACAAGCAGCTCAACGCGATCACACGGCTGCTCAAGAAGCCGCCGCAGATCACGATCCGGCCAGTTGACCGCGCGGCATCTTGTCCAACTCGCCCCCCAGCAGCCCGTGGTAGAGGTCCAGACGGTCGCGTTGCCGGCGCTGTGGGGCCAGATGCCAGGCGCCGCGACGCAGACGATGCCGGAGCATCGCCGAGGTCGGCAACGCCGCAGATGGCCCGATACCGCCGCAACCCAAGGGGCGACAAGGGGTTACGGCGCGCCTGCTTCGTTACTCGTCGTCTGCGATGACACCGCATCGACTCCTCCTCGCGTCTTGCAGGGCGCACCGTAAGCCCTTGCCGCGCGGCCATCTGGACTTCTACCACGGGCTGCTAGGGCCGTCAGGGGCGCAGGTGATCCCAGCCCGTGGACGCTAGACCGCTGACGAGTCCGCTCCGGGAAATGCCCTCGAGGCGGACGCCCGTTTCCCGCCGGAGCTCTCCGATGGGGGTACAGCCGAAGTGAGAAGGCGGTTTGACGGCAGGGGGAAGGGAGAAGAGCAGCACATAGTCCTCACCGCCCGAGAGCGCCAGTCGGATGGAGTCTTGCCGGGGTAACCCTCCGAGAAGCGTGGCCAAGTCGTCGCAGTGACGGGCAAGCGGCAGTTGACTCGTCTCGATCAAGGCGCCCACCACGCTTTCGCGGCAGAGTCTCTCGAGGTCGAGTAAGAGACCGTCCGAGATGTCGATGGCGGCTGCGCGCCGCCTTGTCCCGAGCCACCTGCCGAGTTCAAGCTGAGGGCGCGGCGCGAGATGGCGGCGGACGGCTCGCTTGGCTGCGGCGGCCACCTGAGGTGCGGCAGTGAATCTCCTGGGGAGCTCGATGCCGCGGCCGGAGGGACGGGCGCCAGCCGCCAGCAGCAGACGTCCCGCCGCCGATTCTCCAAGAACTCCTCCAACCCATAGACGATCCCCGGCGCGGCCGTTACGGCGGCGTACCCACCGGCCGCGCCTCGGTCTTCTACCCAGAAGGGTGAGGCTGGTGTGGAGACGCGGCGCCCGCGCGACGTCGCCGCCGACGAGCTCGACGCCGGCCTTGCCGCAGGCCCGAAGAAGGGAGTCGTAAAAGTCGCGAAACGCGAAGGTAGGTGGTGCCGCCACGGTCAGCAGCGCGTAGACCGGTTCGGCACCCATGGCGGCGAGATCGGAAAGGTTGACCGCCAGCAGGCGACGTGCCACGGTCGCCGGAGCGGTTCCAGAGAGGAAATGAACGGCCTCGATTTGCTGGTCCACGGTCGCAGCCCAGCCGCCTCTGGGAGGAGCCGGCAGCAGGGCTGCGTCGTCTCCGACGCGCTCAAAACCTTGTTGAGAGAGCTTTTGCCGCAGCCACAGGATGAGGCGGTCTTCCGCCGCCGATGCGCCACGGCCCGAGGCGGTCATGCACTCACCTGGAGGATTTCGCCGGCCGCTTCCTCTGGCGCCGGTCGTAGCCCGGGACGGCGATCGCCAGGACCTCGTCCAGATGCTCGACGAGATGGAAGTCAAGCCCCTCCTTGAGCTCGGGAGGAATCTCGATCAGATCGCGGTCGTTCAGCTTCGGTATGACCAGAGTTTTGATGCCTGCTCCTTTGGCTGCGAGAACCTTCTCCTTCAAGCCTCCGATGGGAAGGACATCTCCTCGCAGGGTGATCTCGCCGGTCATCGCGACACGCCGATCGACCGGGATGTTGCGCAGTAGCGAAACGATCGCCGTCGCGATGGTTATGCCTGCCGAAGGGCCGTCCTTGGGTATGGAGCCGGCCGGAACATGGATATGGAGATCGTTGTCCGAGAAAAACCCGTTTTGGTCTCCGAGGCCGGGGAGCAGGCCTCGGGCAAAGGTGAGCGCCGCCTGCGCCGACTCCTTCATGACATCGCCGAGCTGGCCCGTGAGAAGGGACTTGCCGCTGCCGGGAACCGCCACCGCCTCGATAAAAAGGAGGTCGCCGCCGGTGGGTGTCCACGCCAGCCCGGTGGCAACCCCGACACGATTCTGGCTCAAGAGCTCTTCGCTGAAGTGTTTCTCGGCGCCCAGGAGTTCGGGCACGTTCTTCGCCGTCAACTTGGCCTGCGGAGTCTTGGGGTCTCGCGCCACCTGCACCGCCACTTTGCGGCAGATCGCCGCCAGCTCGCGCTCTAGATTTCGCAGGCCCGCCTCTTTTGTATAGCCGCGAATGATCTTACGCAGGGCGGCATCACTGACGGACAGTTTGCGCTTTGTCAGACCGTGTTCGGCAATCTGTTTCGGCAGCAGGTGTCGGCGCGCGATTTGGACCTTTTCGGCCTCGATGTAGCCGGACAGCCGAATGACCTCCATGCGGTCGAGAAACGCCGGCTGGATGGGCCGCAGTTGATTGGCGGTGGTGATGAACATCACCTTGGAGAGATCGTAGGCGACGCCGACATAGTGATCGCGAAAGCTGAAATTCTGCTCGGGGTCGAGAACCTCGAGGAGCGCGGAGGAAGGGTCGCCGCGAAAGTCAGTGCCCAGTTTGTCAATCTCGTCGAGCATAAAGACAGGGTTGCTGGTTCCTGCCTGGTTGAGGCCCTGGAGAATGCGGCCGGGAAGTGCGCCCACATAGGTTCGCCGGTGCCCACGAATCTCTGCTTCGTCGCGCACGCCACCGAGAGACAAACGGACGAACTCGCGGCCCAGGGCACGCGCGATCGAGCGCCCGAGAGACGTCTTTCCGACACCCGGTGGACCGACAAAACAGAGGATCGGACCCTTGGTGTTTGGATTGAGCTTGCGGACCGCCAGATACTCGATGATCCTCTCCTTGATCTTGTCGAGATCGAAGTGGTCGTCGTCCAGTACGGTTCGCGCGTTGTCGAGGTCGAGTTGGTCCTCGCTGAAGGTCCCCCAGGGCAGCGAAGTCAACCAGTCGAGATAGTTGCGCAGCACGCCGGTCTCGGCGCTGTCCGGATGGCTCCTCTCGAGTTTCTTGATCTGCCGCTCGAGCTCCTCGAGGGCCTCGTCGGTGAAGCTCTTGTCCTTGGCCAGCTGGCGATAGTTTTCGATGTCGTCGGACAGGTCTTCGCCTTCACCGAGTTCGTCGCGGATCGCCTTGAGCTGCTGCCGCAGAAAGTAGTCGCGCTGGCTCTTGTCCATCTCTCCCCGGGCCTGCGAGGAGATCTCCTGCTGCATGGTCAAAAGCTGGATCTCACGGGCCAAGATGATGTTGAC
The DNA here is from genome assembly GCA_029861655.1 of Acidobacteriota bacterium. GTDB lineage: Bacteria > Acidobacteriota > Thermoanaerobaculia > Multivoradales > JAHEKO01 > JAOTZA01. The sequence continues at coordinate 9,656 of JAOTZA010000030.1, forward strand.
TTTCTCGAGTCTCTCCAGAGGCTCCAGAGTACGTAGGATGTCTTGCGCTTCTTCGCACTTGATATCCAGGTTACTGGCGGCCAGGTCGGCCAGCCGCGCAGCGTCGTCCAGGTTGGCTGCGATGACGGCGACTTCGGGAGAGATGTTCTTGCCCAGCTGAACCACCCGCTCGAGGCCCTCTTTGACCGCGCGAACGAGGGCCTCGGCCTGCAAGGACGTGACTTCGGTGACGTCGTCCTCGATCTGGGTTACGCGCGCCTGAAGAAAGGGCTCGGTCTGGCTGACGTACTCCACCCGCCCGCGGGTCAGACCCTGGACGAGGATACGAATACGACCGTCGGGGAGCTTGAGCATCCGCATGATAACGGCCGCCGTTCCCAAACGGTACAAGTCGTCCTCTCCTGGGCGATCCACCTCGGCGTCTTTCTGGGTCAGGAGCATGATGATTCGGTGTTCGGACAAAGCCTGATCGACGGCGAGGATGCTGCGGTCGCGACCGATGGACAGCGGCAGCATGATGTAGGGAAAGACCACCGTGTCCTTGAGCGGCAGGACCGGAAGCACATCGGGAAGCTGCAGAGGCCCTTCCGTGGCCGGGTCGCCCTGGAGCGTGAGCTCTTCTGTCTTTGACATCGGTTTTCGACCTCGGTCTTCGGTTTCAGTCTTCGGTTTGGACACGTACCTGAAAGCTGCCCCGTCTCTCATGGGTCAGTTTGGGCAGTTCTAAGGTCAAGACTCCCTGGGCAAGTTTCGCCGTGGCGTCGCGTGGGTCTACCGTATCGTCGATTCGAAGAAGCCGCTCGAAGGTCCCGCGGCTTCTTTCCATGCAGTGAAAGCGAACCGCGGTGTCCTGGACGCCCGTCGGTCGCCGGCTGCCCCGTAGCGCTAGCTCATAGCCGTTGATCTCGATCACCAGGTCGGTAGCCTCGAGCCCAGGAACCTCCATCGTGATGACGAGATTCTCCTTGGTCTCGAGAATGTCGACTGGCGGTGGCGCATCGGGCGCGTGCCACCCGGGCTCAGCCAGCTCTCGTGTACCGGCGGCCTCGTTGAGAACGCGCTCGAGCTCGCTTTGCAGCTGCGAGACGAGGACTAACGTGCTGTAGCGACTAGCCACGTTGACGAACGAGCAGGTTTAGCTCTTCCATGAAGGCGTCGAGGTCTTCGAAGCGGCGGTAGACCGAGGCGAAGCGAACGTAGGCGACCTGATCGAGGGCCTTGAGACTCTCCATGACCATCGCTCCAATGTCCCGTGTCGACATCTCGCGCTCCTCCTTGCCGTGCAGAGCCTGCTCCACAGCGTCGACGACCTCTTGCAGCGCCTGGGTCGGAACCGGTCGCTTCTCGCACGCCTTGTGCAGCCCAGAGAGAAGCTTCTGGCGGTCGAAGGCCTCTCGCGTGCCGTCGCTCTTGACCACCATGTAGGGGATGTCCTCGATTTGCTCGTAGGAAGTGAATCGGCGGCTGCAGCTCAAGCATTCGCGACGACGGCGGATCGTCAACCCGTCGCGGCTCTCACGCGAGTCGACAACGCGGTCCTTGAGCTCGTTGCAAAACGGACATTTCATTTCTAGAAGATCCTAGCAGCCCGTTGCAGAAGTCCAGATGGTCGCGCGACGAGGTCTTGCGGTCCGTATGCAAGGCACGAGGAGGAATCGATGCGGTCTCATCGTTGACGACGCGTGACGCTCGCGACGCGCCGTGACCCCTTGTCGGCAGGACTGTCTCGACAACTGCTAAGGGGCTGCCAAGGTGCCAGGGTGCCGGAGCGACGCGCGACGGGTGATGCCGTCAGCTTTCGGACTTCATCTTCAGGCTCAACTGGACCATCACCTCTTCGAGGTCGGGACGCTGGTCGATTTCGAAAGAGAGGGCCTGCGATGCCCTCAGGGTCTTTCCTTCCTCATCGAGTACCTTGAGCTGGGCGTTGATCCTTGCGGCCCGCCCAAACTCGTCTTTTGGCAACCGCAGGACGAAGTCACGGCGCAGCTTTTGGTCTGCTTTGCGAGTCGACTCTGCCGCCGCTTCCAAGGTGGGTGCGTCGTGGGTCCCGGCGGCAATGGTCCTTCCGCCGGCGCGCTCCAGGTTGGCCGCTTGGGTTTGTCCGAATTGCACTCTGGTTTCGACTTCACCGGAAGCCGCAGCTTCCAGTTGACTACGCAGCGAAATGAGAGTGAGCCTGGAGATCGCACGCAGGGTTTCGAATACTCCGAGCCCGGTCATCGCGGAGGCCTCGAAAGCCTCCCAGTCATTGGTATTGAGCTCAGCCTCGAGCTCTTCCACCGCGGCGATGTCGGGGAGGTCCCGCTTGTTGTATTGCAGTACGACCGGCAGGACGGAGCTGGAAAGACCGATCTCGACGAGATTCTCTTCGAGGTTTGCCAGCGACTCGGCGTTGGAGTGCATCATGGGTTTCTGTGAGTCAGCGACGAACACGACGCCGTCCACGCCTTTGAGAACCAGTTTTCTTGTCGAGTTGTAGAAAACCTGTCCGGGCACGGTATAGAGCTGGATACGTGTCCTGAATCCGGCGATCGTGCCGACCTCCATGGGCAGGAGATCGAAAAACAGGGTGCGGTCGCTCTGGGTTTCGAGGGACACCATTTCACCTCGGGAATCGCCGGTCGTATGCCCGTAGATGTACTCGAGATTTGTCGTCTTGCCGCCGAGACCGGGACCGTAGTAGACGATCTTGGCGGTCATCTGCATGGTGCTGTAGTTGAAAAAGGCCATAAACCACCCAGGAGCAGCGTAAAGCGGCGCCGTCTCTGGGTTAGAATAGCCTCCGGGAGGGAGACCCGCAAGAACCGGGTGGGCGAGGGATCCGGCAGGCTCTCGGCCGGTGCGGGCGCGTTCTAGTCGCCCCCTCTTTTTTTGGAGGAAGAATTAGGAGTAATGGCCAGAAGAGCACCGAGTCCGGAAGCCCCGGAACTGAGCAGTCGAGACCGTGAGATTCTCAAGGACACGATCCGCGCGTTTATCGTCAACGGCGAGCCGGTCAGCTCGCGCTGGGTGGCGAGAGCGGGGAGGAACCAGCTGTCCTCCGCAACCGTCCGCAATGTGATGGCCGACTTGGAGGACTGGGGGTATCTGGCTCAGCCTCACACCTCGGCCGGCCGGGTGCCGACTCGAGCGGGCTATCATTTGTATATCGACTCCTTGATGTCTTCCCGCCGCGTGTCCAGGCGAGAACGGCTGCAGATCGATGAGACGGTGATGACCGAAGCCGGCGGCTTTGATCACCTGTTGGCTTCGACCAGTCAGCTTCTCTCCGACATGACCCATCAAATAGGCATCGTGGTGACCCCGAATCTGGGTGAAACGACCCTGAGGTCGATTACTTTTGTCAACCTGACAGGTTGCAAGGTGCTGTGCATTCTCGTTTCTACCGGAGGTTTCAGCGAGAACAAGGTCATCGAGACCAGCGGAGCTCTCGATCGCGAAGAGTTGATCAGAATCTCCAACTACTTGACCGATAACTACAGCGGTCTGACCCTGCGTCAGGTGCGGAATCGCCTGATCGAGGCGATGTCGGAGGAGCGCGCCAAGGTCGACCGGCTCCTCGGCGATGCGATTCAAATGGCTCAAGAAGTGCTGCGCGACGGGGAAGGTCCAGGGGTTTTTGTCGAGGGGACCACCGCGGTGCTCAGCCAGCCGGAGCTGGCGGATCTCGAAAGGGTACGCCTCATGCTGGGTGCGTTCTCAGATCACGCATCGCTGGTACAAATGCTCAATCATGTAATCGATGGTGCGGGCGTGCGGGTGCTGATCGGAAAGGAATGCGACCTGACTTCCGATCTCGATTTCAGTATGGTTGCAACGACCTATGGTGAAGAGGGGACCGGGGGTTCGCTGGCGATCGTCGGGCCGTCGCGAATGGAGTATCAAAAGGTCATCCCTCTTGTGGACTACTTTGGCGAAAAACTGAGCCAAGCTCTCGAGCGGGCCTTTGCGGGTGGAACAGATGTCTGAAGAAAGAATGGGCGACGATCAAATACCCGACCAAGGGCCATCGGATCGGGGCGACGGATTCGAGCTGGACTCCGAAGTCGACGAAAACCTCGAAGAGGCCATCCAGGAGGCCCTCGACGCGGTGGAGGCCGCGGTGAAGCCCGGCAAACCGGAAGAGGCCGAAGAGGCCGAAGAGGCCGAAGAGCGACTCCTCGACAGCGAAGAGCGGAGCATCGAGCTTGCCGATGAGGAAGGCTCGGCGAACGAGGCCGTGCGACTCAGGCAGCAGACCGCGGAACTTCGAGAGCGGTCTATCCGCACGCTCGCGGATTTCGAGAACTACCGCAAGAGAGTCGAGCGTGAGCGGGCACAGCAGGATCGTTATGACGGCTTTGAGGTCCTTCGACAGTTGCTCGATGTGATCGACAACCTGGAGCGAGCGGTGCAGGCCGATGGTAAGCTGGAGGACCTCAAGTCCGGGGTCCAGATGATCTTGCGTCAGGTCGAGGACGTGATGCGGCGGCACGGGGTCGAGCGAGTGAAAGCGGACGGGGAACTCTTTGATCCGGCGGTCCATGAAGCGGTTTTGCGGCTCGAGACGAGCGGTGCCGGCGAGCCGTCAGTTCAGGAGGTCCATCAATCAGGCTACTTGATGGGGGATCGGTTGCTGCGGCCGGCGAAGGTGACCGTGGCGGTCCCTGAGATGGCGCCCCAGGAGGCCGACGATCCATCGGGTGAGGACGCGGGCCGGGAGTAACGGGCGGTGGGGAAGATCCTAGGCATCGATCTCGGGACGACGAACTGCTGTGGTGCGGTCGTCGATGTGGCCGCGCCGCGAGTGCTGGCCAATCGAGAGGGTAGTCGAACCACTGCTTCGATCGTTGCCTTTACCGAAGAAGGCGACCGCCTGGTCGGACAAATTGCCAAGCGTCAGGCGATCACCAATCCCCAGAACACCGTTTTCGCGGTGAAGCGGCTGATCGGTCGCAAGTTCGATGATCCCGAAGTGCAGCGGGCTCGCGAGATCCTGCCCTACCCGCTGGTTGAAGCCGCCAATGGCGACGTCAAGATCCAGATCCGCGATCGTCAGTACAGCCCCGAGGAGATCTCAGCGTTCATTTTGCTCGAGATCAAGCGGTTCGCCGAGGAGGTGCTGGGGGAGGAGATCACCGAGGCGATTGTCACCGTCCCGGCCTACTTCAACGATTCGCAGCGCCAGGCCACTCGTGACTCGGGCAAGATTGCCGGTTTGGAGGTTCTGCGGATCCTCAACGAGCCGACAGCGGCGGCTCTGTCGTATGGCCTCGACAACAAAGGCGAGGCCGACACGATTGCCGTATACGATCTTGGCGGCGGTACGTTCGACATCTCCATCCTGCAGCTTTCCCAGGGGATCTTCGAAGTCCGGTCAACGACCGGTCATACGTTTCTCGGCGGCGAGGATTTCGATCAAAGGATCATGGACTGGTTGATCTCGGAGTTCGAGACCGAGACCAGCATCGATTTGCGACGGGATCGGATGGCGCTTCAACGGTTGAAAGAGGCGGCCGAACGAGCCAAGTGCGAGCTTTCCTCGGCCGAGGAGGCGCCGATCAATCTGCCTTTTATCTCGGCGGATGACCAGGGGCCGCGTCATCTTTCTCGCACTCTCAGTCGCGCGGCGTTCGAGGATCTGGTTGGGGACCTCGTGGGCAAGACCGAGGGGCCGTGCAGGGAAGCGATAGAGGCGGCCGGACTCAGACCGGACCAGATTCAGGAGGTGCTCCTGGTAGGCGGCCAGACCCGCACGCCACTCGTCGGACAGACGGTCGAACGCATCTTTGGCGGTGCTCCAAACCGGGAGATCAATCCGGATGAGGTCGTGGCGATGGGCGCTGCCATTCAGGGTGGCATCCTGCGCGGCGACATCAAGGACATCGTTCTTCTAGACGTTACGCCGCTCTCGCTGGGTGTGGAGACGCACGGCGGCTTGTTCACCAAGCTGATCGAGCGCAACTCGACCATCCCGACCAAAGCGACACAGATTTTTACCACCGTGGTCGACAACCAGGACGCGGTCGAGATCCACGTGCTGCAGGGCGAGAGGGAGTTGGCGGCAGAGAACAAGTCGCTTGGCCGTTTCGAACTGGTGGGTGTTCCGCCGTCGCCACGCGGCGTGCCGCAGATCGAAGTCAGCTTTGCCATCGACTCGAGCGGGATTGTCAGTGTTTCGGCGCGTGATCTGGCCACAAACAAGTCTCAGGGGATCCAGATCAATCCGGCGGGTGGACTGACCAAGGACGAAATCGAGCGGTTGGTTCAAGAAGCGGAGGAGCATTCGCGAGAGGATGTTCAGCGCCGCGAGGTGAGGCGGCTCAAGAACAGGCTAGAGGGCTTGATCTACACCAACGACCGCGTTTTCGAGCAGTTTCAGGAGCATCTTTCCGAGGATGAGCGAAAAAAGGTTCGCGACACCCTGATCAAGGCGCGGATGGCGCTTGCAAACGACGATCGCGCCGATCTGGAAGCCGCCATGTTCGACCTCAACAGCGTGTCGCGCCAGCTGTCCGAGTTGATGCTCGGAAACATCGAAGAATCGGCCACCTGAGCCTCGGGGCAGCACTCCAGCCGCCAAACACATGTCCGAGCGTGACTACTACGAGATCCTGGGTGTTTCCCGGGATGCGACGACCCAGGAGATCAAGTCGGCCTATCGAAAGCTGGCGGTGCGCTATCACCCGGACCGCAACGCCGACGACCAGCAGGCCGAAGAGAAATTCAAAGAGGCAGCCGAGGCCTATGCGGTGCTGTTCGACGCCGACAAACGGGCTCGCTACGACCGCTTCGGCCGGCAGGGAGTTTCTGGCGGCGGCTTTTCGGGATTCGATCCCGACACGTTTGGAGACTTTTCCGACATCCTGGGTGATTTCTTCGGTTTTGGCGATCTGTTCGGACAGCGCCGCGGGCGGGCCGCCGCGGAGCCGGGCGCCGACCTGCGGTACCGACTCGAGATCACCTTGGAGGAGGCGGCGTTTGGGCTCGAGAAAACCCTCGAGATCCCCCGACTCGAGAGGTGCGCGACTTGCGAGGGCGGTGGCTCGGCCCCGGGAAGCGAGCCCGCGGCCTGCCAGGCGTGCGGAGGCCAAGGGCAGGTCCGTTTTTCCCAGGGTTTTTTCACCGTCGCGCGTACCTGTCCGCAGTGTCGTGGCGAGGGTCGGGTGGTCACTGATCCTTGTGTCGACTGCCAAGGCGCTGGAAGGATCGAAAAGCGACGCAAGATCGAAGTCAAGATCCCGCCAGGAGTTGATACCGGGGTGCGTTTGCGTCTTGCGGGTGAGGGCGAGCACAGCCGCCGCGGCGGGCCGGCCGGAGATCTATTCGTCGATCTGGCCGTCGTGCCTCACGATGTCTTTTACCGCGAGGGGGCACACGTTTCTACATCACTCGAGGTCTCCTATCCCCAAGCCGTTCTCGGGACGACGATGACGATCCGCACCCTTCACGGCGATCAGGAGCTCGATATTCCAGCGGGAACTCGACAGGGCTCACAGTTCCGCCTCAAGGGCATGGGCATCGATCGGCTCGGTCGAGGAGGTCGCGGCGATCACATTGTGGTGATCGAATTGGCCGTGCCTCATCCGCGTGATCTGAGCGAAGAGGCCCTCGACAAGCTGCGGGAGATGGCGGAGCTCCAGGGCGACGAGATTCGCGAAGATCGTGGAGTGTTCGACAAGGTAAGAAACCTCTTCGGGTAGCAACCCATCACAGAATGAAGGCCTACTGCCGCCTCAGATTCTCGCTGGCCGCAAGGGCCGAAGGACCGCTCGTGGCAGCCCTGTGGGGCGCCGGCACCACCGGCTTGGAGGTGCGCGAGAGCGGTACTGCGCGGCTCGAAGTGGATGCGTTCTTTCCAGCACCCCTCTTGCTCCCAGCTGCGGCGCTCGAACCGGGGAGTGGCTACTGGGGAGTGGTTGGGTGCGAACTAGTTGCCGCGGGACAGTTAGATGAGGGCGATTGGCTGGCTCCGTACCGTGAGCGGGCCATGCCTCGACCGGTGGGCAGGCTGCTGATCGTCGACCCGCGCGAGCCGCACACACAAGCGGGCCGTGGGGCGGCTCGAGAT
>JAOTZA010000255.1 GCA_029861655.1 Acidobacteriota bacterium
GCAGGAAGGAAGGGCCTCCATGAGATTCAGAGCAGCGCTACTCGTTTCGTTCCTCGTCGCCGGGTGCACTTCAGTGCACTACGAATCGCCTCGGCTCGCCGAGCAGACGGCGACCCGCGACACGGTTGCGGTTCTACCGTTCGAGATGGTTTTCTCGGGCAAGGCGCCCAAGGATCTGACCGCCGCCGACATCCAGAGGATCGAGCAGGCGGAAAGCCTGGCCTTTCAAGCATCGCTATACGACTATCTCCTGGACCGCTCGAGTGCCACGCGCAAGAACCCGATCCTGGTGAGAATTCAACCGGTCGAAACCACCAACCGTCTCCTCGACGAGCGCGGCATCGGCATCCGTGAGAGCTGGGGCATGCCGACCGAGTCGATCGCCGAGACCCTGGGTGTGGACGCGGTGATCCGCACGCGGGTCCACAAGACTCGCTATCTGTCCGATCTCGCCTCCTACGGAACCGACGTCGGTCTGGCCCTTCTACACGAGGCCACCAACGGCGACAGCGACTGGTTGATCCCACCCGGTCTCACCAAGACACACGACATTTCGGCCGACAGCGAGGTGCTGAACGCCGAAGACGGCGAATTGCTGTGGAAGGTCGTCGTCCATCGGGGGACCGATTGGCGGCGGCCCGCCAACGAGGTTGTCGCCGGAATCACAAAGAAGCTCTCGAAGAAGTTCCCCTACCGCGGATGATTCGACTGGGAGACTCCGGACGATCTCCACCGCCCGGCCACCCTCTCGGGGTGGCCGGGCTCCAGTCATTCAGGGTATGGGTCTCCTCACAACGAGCTGCCAGCCTGATCCGAGCTATGTCTTCACCCGGGCGACTCGCCAGAGCCGCAGGGCTCATCTGTCTGCTGGCCATCTGTTGCCGATCTGCGGTGGTGGCACAGCCCCTGACCGCCCTCGAGCTCAGCCTGTCGAACCCGGGCGCCCGCAGCATGGCCTTCGGTGGCGCTTTCGTGGCGCTGGCCGATGACGCTACCGCCGCCTACGCCAACCCGGCCGGCCTGGTGCAGCTCGGCGGGCGCCCGGAGGTCTCGGTCGAGGCGCGCTCCTGGAGCTATCGAACCGGCTACACGCGCGGCGGTCGCGCCGCCGGCGAGCCGACGGGTTGGGGCATCGACACCGAACCCGGGGTCTTGAGGGGCGAGTCGGCGGCGGATCTCACCGGGCTCTCCTTTGTCTCGTTTGTCTACCCGAAGAAGCGGTGGTCGCTGGCGGTGTTCCAGCATCAACTGGCGAATTACGAGTTCGGTCTCGAAACGCAGGGCCTGTTTGGTCCGAGGCGTTCCGACTGCGACGTCGCCGGAACTTGCCGCGGCGAGATTCAGCGGAGCTCGGTCGATTTCGAGATCATCAGCCGCGGAGTCGCGCTGGCGGTGCGAGCTAACGATCAGCTCAGCCTCGGGATCGGGCTCTCACATTTCAACCCCGATTTTCACTTCCTGGGATGGGACTATCTCCCCGACGAGGGCACGGTGGAGAGCTACTTCTCGGCGGCGGCGTTTCTCCCCGAGCGACGGCTTCAAACCGTCGAGGCCAGCAAGGCCGGCGACGACAGCGGCCTGGCTGCGGGCTTTCTCTGGCGTTTCGTGGATCGCTGGACGCTCGGGGGAGTCTACCGGGAGGGGCCGAAGCTGGAACTCGAGTTGGCTGTCGAGAGCGGACCGGCCCACCGCGATCTGCCGCCCGGTGTGCGGCAGGTCGCGCCGTTTCCACTTCGCTTCCATCTTCCCGACGTCTTGGGTCTGGGCCTCGCCTACCGGTCTCGCAACGGCCGCTGGACCGCCGGGCTCGAATGGGATCGGGTCGAGTACTCGACGATGCTCGAAAACCTGCCGGTCCAGTTGAGAGACGACCAGGACAGGCTGGACGACGGCGACGAGATCCACCTCGGAGGTGAGTACGCCTTCTTTGTCTCCACCTCCGTGCTCGCAGTTCGGTTCGGAGCCTGGCTCGACCCCGATCACCAGTTTCAGACCGACTCGGATGAGCCTTTCGATCGAGCTTTGACTCCACCTGGCGAGGACGAGGTACACGTTGCAGCCGGCGTCGGTGTCGCATTCGAGAAGCTCCAGATCGATCTCGGCATCGACCTGTCGGAGAGTATCGACACCGCTTCGCTGTCGGCGATCTACAGTTTCTAGCAGAGTCAAAACCGTGCATCGCGCATTCCAGATCCTGTGCTCGCTGGCGCTCATCACGCCAGGGGTCGTCAGAGCCCAGGTGCTGACGACGGTAGAGTTCAGCTTCTCCAACCCGGGTGCACGCAGCATGGGTTTTGGCGGCGCCTTTGTCGCCCTGGCCGACGACGCCACCGCGGCCTTCGCCAATCCCGCCGGTCTGGTCCAGCTCGCGAGACCCGAGGTCTCGGCGGAGATGCGTCACTGGCGCTACTCGACGCCCTACACCAGAGGCGGACGGGCCTCGGGAGTACCTACCGGACTCGGCATCGACACCGTTTCCCATCCCCTCCCCGGTGAGTCGAATGTCGACCTCACCGGACTTTCATTCCTTTCCTTTGTCCTGCCGAAGGGCAACTGGTCCTTCGCCGGCTCGCAGCACCAGTTGATGAACTTCGAGATGAACCAGGAGATCCAGGGTGTGTTTACACCCGAGCCGGTCGGCGGAGCCGTCAGCGATCGAGGTCCGGTGTCCGGCAGCTTCCGCGGCCCGATCGAGCTGGCGTTCTTCGACTTCGAGATCTCCAGCCGCTCTCTCTCTGTCAGCTACCGCGCCAACGACAGGCTGAGCTTGGGTCTCGGCCTCTCCCACTTCGACACCGACGTGAGTTTCGGAGGACGCGACTTTCTCCCCGACGAAGACACGGATGAGTCCTACTTCGAAGCGGCCTCGTTCCTGCCGCCGCGTTTGTTGCACACGGTACGAGCGGACAGCCGGGGTTCGGACTGGGGCCTGGCCGCCGGCTTTCTTTCGCCCCTCACCGCCCGCTGGACCCTGGGGGCCGTCTACCGGGAAGGACCCGAGGTCGAGCTCCACGGCGGTTTGACCGCCGGACCGGTTGAACCGGACCTCCCCGCGGGCACCCGTGTCGATCTGGGCTCGGGCACCTGGGGCTTTCCGGACGTTTACGGGCTGGGCCTTTCCTACCGCTCGCGGGACGGGCACTGGACGGCGGCCTTCGAATGGGACCGCGTCGAGTACTCGACCATCGAAGAGACCTTGGCGACCGCCGGCCTCTCGGAGGCGAACATCTTGCTCGATGGGGACGAGTTTCACCTCGGTGGTGAGTACGCGTTTTTCGTGAGCGCGGCTGTTTGGGCGGTCCGACTGGGTGCCTGGCACGATCCCGACCACCGGGTGCGCAGTAAAAGCTCCGAGGCCTTCGGGCGAGCCGAGCTGCAGCCCGGCGAGGACGAGCTGCATTTTGCCGCCGGGCTCGGGGTCGTGCTCGACGAGTTCCAAATCGATCTGGGGTTCGATCTCTCTCAGGCCCGGGATACCGCCTCGCTGTCGGCCATCTACAGTTTCTAGCTGTATCTCTCGATGACCGAAACCATGTTCACATCCGGCAACACACGCTTCCCGATCTGGTTTTTGATCGGTTGGCTTACCTTGCTTCCCCACCCGCTGTTGGCCGATGTCTGGTATGAGCACTACGGCGCCGCCGAAAAAGCCCTGAGCAACGAGAACTGGGGCGACGCGATCGAGGAGATCAACAGCGCTCTCGAGAAGAAGGGCGACTCGGGAGCCCGCGTCCGCACCTACGGGATGAAGTTCGTTGCCTATTTCCCCTATCTCAAACTGGGCATCGCTTATTACCACCTCGGGCGGCTCGAAGCGGCGCATCAGGCACTCGAGACCGAGGAGCATCTTGGAGCCATCGCCCAGTCAGAAAAGCACAGCAAGGAGCTTGGTCGATACCGCGAGCTCATCCACCAGGCGCAACAAATCGAACAACAAATGGCGGCCGAACGTGTCGCCGGTATCGTCGCAAACGGTCTCTCCGAGTCGGCTCGGCTGGAGAAAGAAGGGCGGATCGAAGACGCGATCGCGGCGCTTGGGAACGCCTTGGCGGTCGACCCCGAGAATTCCGCCGCTGTCACAGTGCTCACCCGGCTAAGAGCTGAGCTCGCGCGCGAACAAGATCTCGAAGAGTTGAAGACACGCGTAGCCCTCCTGATCTCGACTGCGAAGCAGGATCTGGAAGCGGGCTATTACTCGAAAGCGTCGAGCTCGCTGCGCCAGGCTCTGTCGCTGGCGGATGATCCCGAAGCACAAAGCCTCCTCGATGAGGCACAGAAGCGATTGAAAGCCGAACTCGAAATGGAGACGGAAGACCGCTCGCGCTCGATCGACCGCGGCTTGACCGCGGCGGCCGAACTCGAGGCGGCCGGACGGCTCGACGAAGCGCTCGGCCGCCTGCAGTCGGTACTCGCTCTCGACCCGTCGAACCCGGTCGCTCTGTCGCTTCAAGAGCGCGTCATCGACGCCCGGATCGTGGCAGCGGAGACCGAACAGCAGGGTCTCCGCGCCGACAGGATCGACGGCCTCATCGACGAGGCCGAGGCAGCGGTCTCCGCCGGCGGTTTCGAGGATGCGTTGGGAACCGCCAACCTCGTCCTGTCTCTCGACGGTGGCAACGTCAAAGCCCTCGACCTCGTGGCGCGCGCCTACCGAGGGATCAGTCAATCGCTCCTAGGCGGCGTCGCGAGGCAGAACTTCCCGCCCGCGATCCGCTTTGTCGACCAGCGACAG
>JAOTZA010000031.1 GCA_029861655.1 Acidobacteriota bacterium
TCCCAGAGAGGCAGCGACGAAAGCAATTTGACGAGGAGGTCGTGGGTGGCGGCGGCCAGCGAATAGCGGCCTGTTGGGTCGTCAAGGAGTCGGCGGTAGCCGGCTCGCACACGGTCGGCTGCGGCGTAGGCATATTGCCATTTATCGTCTACGTGCAGGGCCGCGTCGGCGAACGCCTGTTGCTGGCCGACAAAGCCGCGGTCCGGCCAGGCCTGGTGCGAATGGCCGGTCAACAGGAGGCGTTCGCCGACCCTGAAACGAGAATAGTGAGGTGCCAGGATATTGGGGGTCTTCCGGAACTCAGCCAGATCGCGGTGCATGTTGGGCGGCTAGAGTCTGTCGCGGATGGCCCAGAGGTCCGGGAAGAGGGGTTGGAACAGAGTCTTTTTGAGATACGCGGTGCCGGCCGAACCGCCCGTGCCGGTCTTTGACCCGATGGTGCGCTCGACCATCTTGACATGGCGGTAACGCCACTCCTGGAGCCCCTCGTCGAGATCCACCATCCGCTCGCAGACGGCTTCGGCCAGATGGTCGTCTCGGTACGCCGCGAGGAGGACCGCCTGCACGTCCTCCGACGCGGCCAGCGGCTGGGAAACGTCTCGCTCCAGGCTCTCGGTGGGTACATCGAGCCCGCGCTGGTCGAGAAACCGCAGAAAGGAGTCATAAAGACTGGGCTCGGTAACGAGCTGCCGTAGCCGACGCCCCCCTGCCGTATCGGTAGTGTGATGTTCGAAGACTCTCGGATCCCGGTGGCCAAGGAGGAACTCGGTCTCTCGGAACTGAGCCGACTGAAAGCCGCTTGCGGACTCGAGGCGCTCGCGAAACGAACCGAACGACATCGGCGTCATGGTCTCGAGGATATCGACCTGGGCGACGAGGATCTTCAAGATGGTCAGTACCCGCTTGAAGCTCGCAAGCGCCGATGGAGCGTCGCCTTCTTCCAGAGCTGACTGCAGATTGAGAATCTCGTGGTTGATCTGTTTGAACCACAGCTCATAGACCTGATGGATGATGATGAAGAGGAGCTCATCGTGCTCCGGTTCCCCTGTCTCGCTCGACTTCGGTCTCTGTAATGTGAGCAGTTCGTCGAGCGCGAGGTAGCTCGAGTAGGTGAGAGCTTTGGCGGGCTGGCGTGGACCGGACATCTGATCGAAGGATAGAGGAACGGGTGCGGCCGGAGCAACATGGGGCTCGCAACCGCGGCGGCTTGACACCCGCTGGAGGCGACTCTAACGTTGCCGCGTGCTTCTCGAGGGCAAATCGGCGGTTATTACCGGCGCCGGAAGGGGGATCGGGGCGGCGGTGGCGCGGGATCTGGCCCGTCACGGAGCCCGCGTCGTGGTGAGTGCGAGGACCACAAGTGAGATCGAGGCGGTGGCGAACGAGATCGGCGATTCATCAAAAGCCGTGGAATGCGATGTCTCCGATCCCGGTCAGGTAAGCAGATTATTCGAGGAGGCAACGGCCTTTGGTGGCGGTGTCGACATTCTCGTCAACAATGCGGGTATCGCCCGGTCGGCGCCGCTCGACAAGACGAGCCTCGACGAGTGGAACCGGATTATGGCGATCAACGCGACCGGCACGTTCTTGTGCACACAGGCATTCCTTCCATCCATGGTGAAGCGAGGTTGGGGCCGCGTGATCAACGTCGCTTCTACCGCCGGAAAGGCCGGTGGCGCCTATATCTCCGCCTACGCGGCGTCAAAACACGCGGTGGTGGGGTTCACTCGTTCGATGGCGATGGAGGTCGCCACCACGGGTGTAACAGTCAACGCGGTTTGCCCCGGATATGTCGACACTCTGTTGGTGGATCACGCCGTGGACTCGATCATCGAGGCGACGGGATCGGCGGAAGACTTGGTCCGGGAGCACCTCGCAAAGAGCAGCCCGCAGAATCGGATCTTCGACGTCGAAGAAGTGGCTTTTCTGGTCACGAGTCTTTGCGATCCACGGGCCAAGGGAATCAACGGCCAGGCAATGGTTCTCGATGGCGGGATGGTTCAGTCGTGAACCGAGACGCGGACGATCTGCAACCGGTCAACCCGGAAACGTGGCATCGGCCGAGCGGGTACTCGAACGGGATGCTGGCGCCGGCGGCTGGTCAGATTCTGTTCGTCGCCGGCCAGGTCGGTTGGGACGAAGATGAGCGACTCGTTGGGGCGGGACTCGTCAACCAGTTCGAGCAGGCCCTAGAAAATGTTGTCGCTGTCGTGAAAGAGGCCGGCGGGAGACCGTCTCATATCGGCAGGTTCACGGTGTTTGTCGTCGACCGCCATGAATACGTCGCTGCGAGAAGCGAGATCGGGGAGGCGTATCGGCGAGTCATGGGTCGTCATTTCCCGGCGATGGCGCTGTTGGAGGTTCAGGCTCTTCTCGAGCCGGGGGCACGTGTGGAGATCGAGGCCACCGCGGTCATACCCGCAAAGCGCGAGAAGCGGAAGTCATGACGATCGGGGCCGGCAGCTTTCTTTACGAGCACGACTCGAAAAGTGGCGTCGCAAGGGTGACCCTGAACCGGCCCGAGCGTCTCAACGCGCTTACTTTCGAAGTCTATCGAGAGCTCCGCGACGCGTTTGTCGCCCTCGATACAGAGCCCGGTGTCCGCGCGATCGTCCTCACGGGTTCCGGGCGCGCCTTCTGCTCGGGTGGCGACGTCGAAGACATCATCGGTCCACTTCTTGAGCGGGACTATCGGGGTCTTTTGGAATTCACCCGAACAACCGGAGACCTGATTCTCTCGATCGTGCGTTGCCGTAGACCGGTGGTGGCCGCCCTCAACGGAACAGTGGCGGGCGCCGGTGCCGTGATCGCGGCGGCTTGCGATGTGCGAATCGCCTCGGAAATCGCCAAGATCGCATTCCTTTTCACAAGAGTTGGTCTGTCGGGTGCCGACATGGGTGCTTCCTGGCTGTTGCCGAGGATCATTGGTCATGGCCGGGCGATGGAGTTGTTGATGACCGGCGACTTCATCGACGCGGCCGAAGCTCATCGGATCGGACTCTACAACCGGGTGGTTGCCAACGAGACGCTGGCAGCCGAGGCGCGCGCCTGGGCCGAGCGGCTGGCCTCGGGTCCCTCGTTTGCCCTCGAGGTGACCAAGAAACTCCTGGTGAGAGAGGCGGCGATGGACCTCGAGTCGGCCATGGAGGCCGAGACCGAGATCCAGGCGGTGTGTATGCAAGAGAAGAACTTCCGCGAAGCCTACGAGGCCTTCGTCGAGAAGAGAAAACCGGAGTTCGACTAGGTTGCTCGAGGTCAAGACCGTCGGTGTCTTTCTGGAAGAACCCCATCTCGCCGTGGCCGCGAGCGCTGGACGGTTCGCAGCCGAGCGGCTGGCGGCACTCCCTGTCGCCGAAGACGACGGCGCCGCGCGCCGGCAGGCCCGCGAGGTGCTGGCGCTGCTCGGGGAGGCCGGCCTGTGCCGATTTGTTGTCCCGGCGGCCCACGGAGGGGCGCGGGAGAGGGTCGATTCGCTGTCGCTGTGCGTGATCCGCGAAAACCTGGCTCAGGCCTCACCACTCGCCGACGCCGTCTTCGCGCTCCAGGGCCTCGGTTCGATGCCGATCGCGTTGGCTGGGACCGATGAGCAGAAAGAGCGTTGGCTACCAGGAGTCGCAAGCGGTGAGACCATGACCGCGTTTGCGATGACCGAGCCGGCAGCGGGCTCGGATGTGCGGGCCATTGAGACCGTTGCCCGGCGCGAGGGCGACGACTATGTGCTCGATGGTCGCAAGTGGCTGATTTCGAACGCCGGTCTGGCGGATGTCTATACGACGTTCGCGGCCGTCGACTCTGCTGACGGCAGGGACAAGCCGATCGCGTGCTTTCTCGTTGCGGCGGAAAACCCGGGCCTTCGCTTTGCCGGCCCCCAGATATTGAGCGCACCCCACCCTCTAGGCGAGATCGTGTTCGAGGATTGTCGTGTCGGAGCCTCGGCGCGGCTGGGGGACGAGGACGAAGGCTTCAAGCTGGGGATGCGCACCCTGGATCGCCTCCGCGCCACCGTGGCGGCCGCCGCCTGCGGGATGGCCTCACGCGCCCTCGATGAGGCGCTGGCCCACGCGAAAGAGCGACGTCAATTCGGCCGCGCACTCTCCGAGTTCCAGTTGGTGCAGCAGAAGCTCGCTCTGATGGCGACCGACCTCGCCGCTGCGCGGCTGCTCACCTACCGGGCGGCGTGGGAAGCCGAGAACGGCGACCGGGTGACGCTGTGCTCGGCGATGGCAAAACTGGCGGCAACCGAAACGGCGCAGCGTGTGATCGATCAGGCGGTGCAGATTCTCGGAGGACGCGGTGTCCTGGCTTCACACCCGGTGGATCATCTGTACCGTGCCGTCCGCGCCCTCAGAATTTACGAGGGCACCAGTGAGATCCAGCAACTCGTCATCGCCCGCGAGCTGCTGGCCGAGAGAGGATGAGATCATGCGCAAGAAGCGTACCGGGGTTGCGCCGCGCCTGCGAAACTTCGTGGCACGGCACCGACGTAGCACGTTGATCCGCAAGGTCGCCGATGTGTCCCGGACCTACCTGGAGTGGTACGGGAACTTCAGCTATGACGTCTGCGCCCGCGTATCCGCCACTACCCCTCCTGTCCGGCGCTGACCACGTCTACGGACTACCCGCATGAACTCGAATTCGTCGAGCTGGCGGCAAAGGTCGTCACGGGCGATGCCTTTGCGGCCGACAAGCGCATCGAGCACATCGATCTACTGAAAATCGATGTCGAGGGCATGGAGGAAGCTGTCTTGACCGGTTTCGGGGACATGCTGGCGCGCAACGACATCAGCCTCGTACAGTTCGAGTACGGTCGCGTCAACATCGTGAACCACTTCCTGCTGCGCGACTTCTACGCGTTCTTTCGCGAGCGGGGCTATGTTGTGGGAAAGATCTTCCCCAACTACGTTGAGTTTCGAGACTACGATTTGATGGACGAAGACTTCCTGGGGCCCAACTACCTCGCCTGCGCCGAAGACATGGTGGAGCTGCGCCAGGCCCTCGCCGGTGTACCTGGCGCCCGCTAGGTGCTCTTGACGCTTCCTGTTCCAGCCGGGTCCTTACCCCAGAAACGTGCTAGAGCCCGAGAGCGGTCGTTTTTCGATGTCCGGGACGACTGCGTCTTCGGCGGGATGGCCCACGACCAGGATCAGGTAGGGTTTTTCCTGTCTCGGCCGGTCGAGGATCTCGTTGAGGAACCGCATGGGGGCGGGAGTGTGGGTGAGGCAGGCGAGGCCGGCGTGGTGAACAGCCGAGATGAGCATTCCGGTCGCGATTCCCACTGACTCGCTGACGTAGTAGTGCTTGTGTTTTTGGCCGCCTGGGCTCTCGCCTCGGGTCTGGGCAAAGATCACCACGAGATACGGGGCTATTTCGAGAAACGGCTTATGCTCGTCGGTGCCCAGCAGGGCGAGTGCTTCGAGCCACTCGTTGGGAGCTCTGCGAAGATAGAAATCCTCCTCTTCTTTCTCGGCAGCGATGCGGATCTCACGCTTGACCTCCGGGTCGGCGACCACGACAAAATGCCACGGTTGTTGATTGGCGCCGCTTGGAGCCGAATTGGCGACCCGCAGACAATCTTCGATGACCTCACGAGGAACGGGCCGATCCGAGAAGTGACGAACGCTTCTGCGTCCTTTCATGACGGCCAGAAAAGCGGCTGCGCGCTCGATCATCTCCTCAGGGGTGCGCTTTGGATGCTCCGAGTACTTGCTGAATTTGGGCGTGGCCAAGGTGTCCTCCGGCGGCAACGGGTCGTCGGGGTCGTCGCCGCGGGTCTTCGAGGCAGACAGCGATCGGCGGATTGTAACCGAGGACCGCGGCGAATCCGGCTGGGTGTGGATCGACGGGAGTCAAGAAAAATGACCCCGGCTAGAGAGGGGGGCTCCAGCCGGAGTCCGGCGCCCTTCTTGGGAGAGCGCTGAATTCGGGAAAACGGCGGACGAAGACCAGAACAGGTCTTCTGGTGGCCTACCAGCAAAGGGTCTTACGGACACCCGAGAGGTTGCCCCAAGCCAGCGTGTTTCCCTTCTACCTATATAAGTGCCGGTCGAGGCCATAATCTGACGCTTGGGATCGAGAAACCCAGTGGGGTGCGCCGTCGAGAGAGGTTTCCGACATCTCGTAGAATGATGAATCGCTCCGACCGTAAGAGAAATGCGAAAGATTCACCGCAAGCTACGGCGCGCTCCGCGCGATATGAGCCTGGCCTTCCATGAGTCGCGTTTCGAGGTCGGAGCTCCCGATCACGGCGCCCGCCTGGACGGCTTTTTGAGCCGGCACCTCCGGTGGCGGTCGCGGACATCAATCCAGCGAGCGATTGGGGAGGGGCGGATAGAAGTGCGGTCTTTCAAGGACCCGCAGCGGGCGACGGTCGCCGGTATGCGCTCCGGGCTGAGGTTGCGTCGGGGCCAGGAAGTCGTGGTTCGTCTCGACGCGCCCCGCGTTCAGGTGGGCGATCAGCTTCCCGGTTGGTGTGAGTCTCGCTGTGTGGTGATTTTCGAAGATCACCAAATCCTGGCCGTGGCGAAGCCACCCCACTTGAGCGTTTATCCCAGTCGCCGCCATCGAGGAGTGTCGCTGATCGAGTTGGTGCACGCCCGCCACCGGGAGCTTTTTGGTGCGCCTCGATACGCTCCGGCTCTGTGCCACCGGTTGGACCGTGAAACCACTGGGCTGGTGTTGTTTGCGAAGAGTCGCGACGCGCGGTCTCAGCTCGGCCTGCAATTCGAGACTCGAGGAGTCGAGAAGACCTATCTGGCGCTCGTGATGGGAGAAGTGGAGGGTGACCGAGGTGAGGTGTCACTGCCGCTGGGGCCAGCCCAAGACTCGGTTGTCGAGATCAAGAGTGGTCCTCGTCAGCCACCGGTCGGACGAACATCGCGGACTCTCTGGCGTGTAAGGAGGAGACTGAGGGACCGCACTCTCCTGGAACTGAGCCCAGTGACCGGACGGCATCACCAATTGCGCGCCCACATGAAGGCGCTCGGTCACCCGATCGTCGGCGACAAGCTCTATCTGGGGGGAGACGATCTCTTTCTGCGCTCACTGGCCGGTGCCCTTACCAGGCAAGACGAACGAAGATTGGGTCTTGGGCATCAAGCACTCCACGCCTGGTGTCTCGAGTTTGCTCACCCGGAGGACGGTCGGCATCAGCGTTTGGAGGCACCCCTGTGGGCCGATGTCGCCGCCTCGGTCAGTGCGGCCGAGACGGATGATGTTGCCCCGGCCTGTCGTGATTCGGCTTAGCCGGTTCAGTCCGCAATCTGTTCGATCCCTCGAATCAGCAGCAGGGCTCGTCTTCTCTCGATCGACTTCATCCAGAGCGGTACAAAAGCCTGGAGATCCAGGATGGAGGCTATGAGGTGCCCGACCAGTGTGCCGATCCTACGCGCCAGAACCTCATGACTCGAGAACAGCTGGTTGACGCACTCGTGGACCGGCCGAAGCCCGCTCTGCGCGTCTTGGAACAGACGCCCGGCGATCTCCAGAGAGGAGCTGTGGAGTTCGAGCAGGGTCTGACACTTGGCCGGAATCTCGGAGGAGTACCGATCCAGGGCTTCCATCTCGTCGAACCGAATCCCGCGCAGGGCGAGAGTCTCTTTGAGAAGCGTCGTGAGCCGACCTCGAAGTTCTTCGAGAACCTCGTCGGTTGCTTCCCAGGCTTTCTCGTCCGGAATCCCGGCGTTCTGCGCCAGCTGATTCTTGAAGTTGGTGAGCTGAGATAGGGTCTGCGCGCCGATCTCGTGGAGATAGGTCTCGAGCTGGCTCACCGAAGCGTGCAGCCACTCGGCTTCCTCGATATCTCGCGGGAATCGTCTGGATAGGAAGTAGTCCGCCGCGTGAACGCTTCGGGGATCGGCGGCGATGATCTCGCAGAAGGCGTCTTGTATATAAGCGTGTACCTTGCCGATCGAAACGCAGAGAAGCTTGCGAAGTTTCGACAGGTCTTCGCTAGTCGGCTGGTCGGCGAGTCGCTCGAATTCTTTCAAGATTGTCCGGTCGATCAGGCCAAAAGCCAGTCTGGCCCGGTCGATGGCTGTTTCGAGGGTGGGGATCAGAGATGGGTGCTGGAGCAGTGGAGCGAAGTCGAGCCGCAGCACCTCCGAGACCTCGCGAACGCGCCGCAATATCTCCTCCAGACGCCGGGGCGAGCAATGGAGAATCGCGTAGTTCGAGTCCAGAATCCCCTCGAGCAACTGATTGGCCAGCAACAGGGCGCGGATTCTGGGGTTCTGCCAGCGGACCCTCTCGAGGCCCCAATCGGTAGCCGAAACCCCCTCGGGGAGTGGAACTAGTTGGGTGCCGACGGGGATGAGCTGGGTGGTCATGGCGAACCTTCTCGACGTCTAGTAGAACCCAAAACGCGGACTCGTGGAATTAAAGACGTCACAGGCGTTTGAGGAGCTCTAGGTTGACATAAGAGCAAATATTCGTATCCTCAAGAAGAGATGGAGCGATCACGCCTCTTCTATGCGGTCGTGCTGGCGGTGGCATTGCTCGCCGCGCCGGCTGCCTGGGCGTGCGGTGAGATGCTGATGTGGATGGACTGCTGTGCGGGGGAGGAGGGCGGACACGAACCTGTCGTGGCTCCGTGCCACTCGAGCGTCGACACGGGAACACCTGGAATCGATACGGGAGCTGCGGGAATGGACTGCTGCGCCGCGGCCGCGGTTGCAGTGCCGGTTCAGGGAGTGTCGTTCCACAACGAGGCCCCAGTAGTTGGACTCGAGCTGTCGATTCTGCGACCGGTGTCAGCAGCCGTGGCTCCAACGCGGGTGCAAGCCGTCCCGATCGACTCTTCGCGGCTTTTTGACCTGGGCCGCTACACTCTGTTTTCTTCCTTTCTGCTCTGATTCTTCTCTGAGGAGAGCCGTGTCCGATCGTCCCGATTGCGGGTCGGTCCGTACGACAGGTGTCTTTGGGATGCCTCGAGAGGAGAATCATGTTTTTGAGACAAGAGTGTTTACTGTGGGTTGCGCTGGTAGCGTTGTTGGCGGCCGTTGCACCTTCTGATGGATCCGATCTTCCTCAGGACTTGACGGCCTCGGCCGGCGGCTCGATCGCGGCCCGGATCGTAGAGAATCTCGATGCGCAGGCTCTTCGGGAGATCCTCGAAGAAGTGTTGTCGCGGAATCCCGGTCTAGCGGCCGCTGAGGCACGGGCGCGGGCCGCCGGTCTCCGAGCGCCCCAGGCCCGCGCGTTGCCGGATCCGGTAGTCAACCTCGCGGCCTTTGCGGCAAGCCCCGAGACCCGCACAGGCCCCCAACGACTCTCGGTCGGCTTCTCTCAGCAACTGCCCGGGTTGGGCAAACTCGCACTCCGGGAGCAGGTGGCGCTCCACGGGGCCGCGGTTGTTCGTTCGGAGGTCGAAGCGCAACGGTTGAAACTGATCACCGAGGCTCGGCACCTCTACTACGAGATCGGCCTCCAAGTCCGGCTTCGGGAGATCAGTGAGAGATCTCGAGCGCATCTGGTGCACCATGAGGAGGTTTCGCGCTCGCGCTATTCCTCAGGTGGAGGATCAGCACAGGATGTCGTAAAGCTCCAGGCTGAGATTACGCGGGTTGATGTAGACCTCTTGGATATTGAGGCCCGTTGGGTGTCGCTCACTGCCCGGCTCAATTTACTTCGGAACCAGACAAAAGGGGACCCGCTACAGGCGGAAAGATCTCCGACTCCAGACTTCGTCTTAAATGCTCAGGCACTTCGAAAGATAGCGCTTCGTCTTCGTCCGGAGCTAACGGCGGCCGATGCTCGGATCGCTCGGGCGCGGGTACTGACCCGTTTGGCTGAGAAGGGACGCCGACCCAACTTCAAGATCGGGCTGTCGTACACGTTTGTGGACCCGCGCGACGACGCTCCCGGGCGGCTGCTGCCACCGGAAGGAAACGGCGACGACATCATCGAGTTTCAAGGCGGGATCACCTTACCTGTTTGGCGCAAGAGCCTGACCGCCGGAGTCGAGGAAGCGATCGAGCACCAGAACGCCACCGAGGAGGCCAAGCGACACCTCGTCAACGAAATCGAAGCTGCGGTCGGTGACCTGACCCAAGGAGCGTCGCTGGCCCGTCGGCAAATTCGATTGGTCGAAGACCTTCTCATCGTGCAGGCTGAGGAAGCCCTCGACTCGGCGCGGGCAGGGTACATCGTCGGGACCCTGAACGCCCTGGATCTCTTGCACGCCGTACACATGGTGTTCGAGGCCCATACGGCCATGGCCAGAGCCGAGTTTGATTATTTAGTCGCGTTGGCCCAGCTGGAAGCTGCCGTAGGCGGGTCGCTGAGCACCATCACAACGAGGGAGCGAGCGGAACCATGATCTACAACAAGCACTCCGTGGATAGAAGAGTAGGCCGTTGGCTCCAACCGCTCCTGTGGATGGGGTGTGGTTTCTTGCTTTTCTTAGTCCTTTTCATCGATCCCCTTCAGCTTCACTCTGCCGACACTTGGTTGCAGGCTCGAGTTGGCTTCCGCTCGGAAGAGACGAACGCCAAGACCGGTGACGAGGCTGAGACCGGTTTCTGGACGTGTGGGATGCATCCCCACGTTCTCGCAGAGGAGCCGGGTGAGTGCCCGATTTGTCGCATGGATCTCGTCCAGGTGAGCGGGCCCTCAGCTTCCTCCAGTGCCGGAGAACGCGAGATCCTTTTTTATCGCAATCCGATGGATCCGAAGATCACGTCGCCGGTACCGTCGAAGGACGAGATGGGCATGGATTACGTGCCGATCTATGTCGACGAAGCCGACCGCGCGCTGGGTGCGGGGACCACGGTCACCATCGACCCCGCAGTCGTCCAGAACATGAACGTCCAGAGCATCCCGGTCGAGCGCCGCGATCTCACCCATGAGATCCGCACGGTCGGCTACCTCGAGTACGACCAGGAGCGCATGGTGACGGTGACGACCAAGTACAGCGGTTGGATCGAGAAAGTGTACGTGAACCATGTGGGTGAACCAGTGAGAAAAGGGCAGCCGCTGTTCGAGATCTATTCACCGGATCTCATACAGACGGAGCAGGAGCTGCTCTCGGCGATCGAGTACGCGGGAAAATTCGAGGGTGCCGCCAAAGATGCTCGCCGCCGGGCGATGGCGCTGGTCGATGCCGCTCGCACACGTCTTTCGTACTGGGATATCGCCCCCGAACAGATCGCCCGGCTGGAGGAGACCGGCGAGATCTTCCGCACTCTCAAGGTGGTGGCGTCGTCGAGTGGGTTGGTGATGAAACGGATGCCGGGTCTGGAAGGCATGGCCGTCAAACCGGGGATGGAGACCTACCACATCGCTGACCTCTCTTCGCTGTGGCTGTCAGTCGAGATCTTCGAGGACCAGGTAGCGTGGATCCATGAGCGCTCGCCGGCGACCGTCGCCTTTACGTACTTCCCGGGGAAGACCTTCCGAGGCATGGTTCGGTTTATCGAGCCCGCGTTTTCGGAGAAGACCCGTACCCTCAAGGTCAAGATCGAGATCCCCAACCCGGACGGTCAGTTCCGGGCCGGGATGTTCGCCACGGTCGTGTTCGAGCCGGTGGCTGCGCGGGAGGCGATCACGGTGCCGTCACTGGCGGTCCTCCGCAGTGGCCAGCGCAACGTCGTGGTCGTCGATCTCGGTCGCGGCCGGTTTGAGCCCCGACCGGTGACGTTGGGGCACGAAGGCGACGGATATGTCGAGGTCATAGAGGGAATTGACGAAGGTGAGCGTGTCGTGACCTCGGCACAGTTCCTGATCGACTCGGAGGCGAGTCTCCAAGAAGCGATCCAGAAGATGATCGCTCAGAGGCGCGGGGAATAGCGGACCATGCTCAACAAACTCATCAAGTGGTCTCTCGAGAATCAATTGCTCGTGACAGTCGCCGTGGTTGTCGCCATCTTGGCCGGCGTTTGGGCGGTACGGGAGACCCGTATCGACGCCATCCCGGACCTCTCCGACGTCCAGGTCATCATCTTCACCGAGTTCGCCGGCCAGGCGCCGCAGGTCATCGAGGACCAGGTGACCTACCCGATCACCACCAAGATGCTCGCGGTGCCCTACGCCAAAGTGGTCCGCGGATACTCGTTCTTTGGGTTCTCGTTTGTCTATGTGATCTTCGAGGACGGCACCGACCTCTACTGGGCGCGCTCGCGGGTGCTCGAGTATCTGTCGGGTCTCGCCCGCGATCTGCCTCCGGGGGTCTCGCCGCAACTCGGCCCCGATGCCACCGGCGTGGGTTGGGCCTTCATGTATGTGCTCAACTCGGATGAGCGCTCGCTCGCTGATCTCCGGAGCTATCAGGATTGGTACCTCAAGTATGGTCTCTCGTCGGTCGAGGGTGTTGCCGAGGTCGCGTCGATCGGCGGTTTTGTCCGGCAGTACCAGGTCGAGGTCGACCCGGTCCGGCTGAGGGCCTACGATCTCCCGCTCCAGGCGGTGCGCCGGGCGATCCAGCGCTCGAATGTCGAAGTCGGCGGCCGGCTGGTCGAGATGTCGGAGCGCGAGTTCATGGTCCGTGGCCGTGGCTACATCGAGGAGATTCGAGATCTAGAGGCGGTCGTTCTCGGTAGCGGACCCGGAGGCGTACCGATCCTGCTCCAGGACGTGGCCAACATCACCATTGGCCCGGAGATCCGCCGCGGGCTGGCCGATTGGAACGGCGAGGGTGAGACGGTCGGTGGGATCGTGGTGGTGCGATGGGGCGCGGACACTCTGTCCACCATTGCCCGGGTCAAGGAGCGTCTGGCAGAGCTCCAGGCGGGTCTTCCAGACGATGTGCGGATCGAGGTGGCCTACGACCGTACCGGCTTGATCGAACGCTCGGTCGAGACCCTTACCCATACCTTGATCGAGGAGTCGATCGTCGTGGCGCTAGTGTGCCTGGTCTTTCTCTTCCACTTTCGCTCCGCCTTTGTTGCGATCGTCTCGATCCCAGTTTCGATCTTGCTGGCTTTCGTGATCATGAAGTTTCAAGGGCTGGGTGCCAACATCATGTCGCTAGGGGGCATCGCCATCTCGGTGGGCGTCCTGGTAGATGGTGCCGTGATCATGGTGGAGAACGCCCACAAGCACTACGAGGAGTGGCGTGGCAAGCGCTCGCATCTGGAGATCATCCTGCGCTCGGCACAGGAAGTCGGGCCGACGCTGTTTTTCACCCTGCTGGTGATAACGATCTCTTTTCTGCCGATCTTCACACTCGAGGCCCAAGAAGGGCGGCTCTTCAAGCCCCTGGCTTTCACCAAGACGTACGCGATGGCTCTGTCATCGGTCCTCGCGGTGACTGTCGTGCCGGTGCTGATGTTCTGGTTCGTGAGGGGGAGGATCTTTAGCGAGGAGCGGCATCCGGTCTCGCGCTTCTTGCGATTTCTCTACACCCCGGTTCTCAACCTTGCCTTGCGCTGGCGCTGGCCGGTCCTAGTCGTCATGCTGGTCCTTCTGGTGCTGACGATCGTGCCGGCACAACGGCTCGGGTCGGAGTTCATGCCGCCTTTGTGGGAGGGGGACCTGCTCTACATGCCGACGACCTTCCCCGGTCTTTCGATCACCAAGGCGAGGGAGATCCTTCAGCAGACTGACAAAATCATCCGCTCGTTTCCCGAGGTCGAAACCGTCTTCGGCAAGGTGGGGCGCGCGGAGACCGCGACCGATCCGGCTCCGCTTTCGATGATCGAGACGACGATCGTGCTCAAGGATCCCAAGGACTGGCGAGAGGGGATTACGAAAGACGACCTGATCGCAGAGATGGATGCGGCGATCCAATTCCCGGGTCTGACCAACGCCTGGACGATGCCGATCAAGACCCGGATCGACATGCTCTCAACCGGCATCAAGACACCGGTCGGAATCAAGGTCGCGGGACCCGACCTCGGCGAGCTCGAACGCATCGCCAAGCAGGTCGAAGCGGTCGTCAAGCCGCTTCCCGGCACGCTCTCGGCCTTTGCCGAGCGGGTGATGGGTGGAAGCTACCTCGATTTCGACATCGATCGCCAGGCGGCCGCCCGGTTCGGGCTCTCGGTGGGTGACGTCCAGGATGTCATCCAGTCCGCGGTTGGGGGGATGAACGTTTCCTGGACCGTCGAAGGGCTCGAACGATACCCGATCAACGTTCGCTACCCGCGCGAGCTGCGCGACAACCCTGTGGCGCTGCGCGAGATCCTGGTGGCGTCGCCGACCGGCGCCCAGGTGCCGCTCGGACAGCTCGCCGATATCCAGCTGCGCCAGGGTCCTCCGGGGATCAAGTCCGAGAACGCCAGGCCCAACGCGTGGGTGTATGTCGATCTGAGGGGGATCGATGTGGGGTCCTGGGTGAAGCGGGCCCAGCAAGAAGTGGCCGAGAAGGTCGAGCTCCCCGCTGGCTATACGATCTTCTGGTCGGGCCAGTATGAGTACATGCAGCGGGCCAGGGCGCGGTTACTCCTCATCGTTCCCCTGACTCTCGCGGCGATCTTTCTGATCCTCTACTTCCACCTGAAGTCGATCATCAAGACCGCGATCGTGCTCTCGGCGATCCCGTTTTCGCTGGTGGGGTCGATCTGGCTGCTCTCGATCCTCGACTACAACTGGTCGATCGCCGTCTGGGTAGGTGTGATCGCTTTGGCGGGCCTCGCCGCCGAGACCGGAGTCGTGATGCTCCTCTATCTTGATATCGCCTACGAGGATTGGAAGAAAAAGGGGCGTATGAAAACCTACGCCCATCTTGTCGAAGCTGTCGACCATGGTGCTGTCAAGCGGATCCGGCCCAAGATGATGACCGTCATGGCGACGTTCTTTTCGCTGGTGCCGATTCTGTGGGCAACCGGTACCGGATCCGACGTCATGCGAAGGATCGCGGCACCCATGGTGGGCGGTGTGTTTACCTCATTTGTCGCCGAGCTTGTCGTGTTTCCGGCGATCTACTTCATCTGGCGGGCCTCGACACTGGAAAGAGGTCCCTTATTTTCGCAAAGGAGTCAAACATGAGAATCCAAGAAAAGTATCCGTTGGTGACCGTTCTGGGCCTGGCAGCGCTTCTGGCGCTGGGCGTTGGGTTGGGCAAGGCGGCGGCCAAGCGTGACGCGGCGATCGAGTTCACCGACGTCGAGAAGCAGACCCAGGAATTCATCCAATACAACAAGACGATTACGCTGACACCCGAGCAGGAGGCCATCAAGTACGAGGCGCTAGCGGATCTTCCCGCTCCCTGCTGCTCCGATCGCTCCGCCTACACCTGCTGCTGTTCCTGCAACATGGCGCAAAGCTGGTGGGGGCTTTCTAAGCACGTGATCGCCAACGGAGGCTATGACGCCAAACAGGTCCGAGAGGTGGTTGAGCGTTGGTTTGCGTTTATCAATCCGGACGGCTTCAGCGGGGATTCCTGCTACAAGGGTGGTTGTGCCCGGTCGTTCGAGAACAACGGTTGCGGTGGCATGGACGACAAGAACGTCGTCTTCTGAACGGTTTCTTGGCAACCACGGATCCCTAGGTAGGTAGGATGCACGAGGTCCTGACACGCTTTACATCGCTGCCCAACCTGCACCCGGCGCTCGTTCACTTCCCGATCGCGCTGCTGCCGGTGGCGGTTCTGTTCGACTTCCTGCTGGTGGCTCTTCGCCGGCAGCGAGACTGGCTGGATCGAGCCGCGTCGTTGCTGTACCCAGTGGCGGGACTCGGGGCTTGGGCCGCCTACGAGGCAGGGGAGAAGGCGGCGGACGCGGTCGGATTGGCGGCCCCGATCGTCCAGCTCACTCTGAACAAGCATTCGGACCTGGGGCACTACAGCTTCTGGCTGCTCAGTGCGCTAGCGGTGCTGCGACTCGCTCTTACGTTGTGGGACCCCGAGGTTCGGCGGCTCGTTCCGCGGGTCGTGATTCTGATGGTTGCCGTGGCTGGTGTGGCGCTGGTTTTTCGTACCGCGGACCTAGGCGGAGAACTCGTGTTCGGGCACGGCGTAGGCGTGGTGGGCGTCGATCACCCTGAATCGCCGGCAGACCCGACGCCGGATCAACCGGTTTCCGAGGACGAATCCAACGCGGCGAGTCGGTTGCTGGAAGGTCCCGACGGTTCCCTCCGATGGGAACCCTTGCCGGGAGATCGAGAAGCCTTGGACTCGTTGCTTCGGGTCGCTCCGGGCTCGGACGCCGCGGCGGTTTCCTGGGGTTTCCCCGGAGATGGACCCGGTCTGGGGCTTGCCGTCGAAGGTGGCTCCATGCTGCTTCTTCCAGGGACCTTCGGCGACGTCCAAGTCGAGCTCGAGTTTCTGACCGACGATTTTGTGGGTGAGATCGGTGTCGTTCATCACGCGAGAAGCATCGATCAGGCGGGGTTCTTGACCGTGGCTCTGCCGGCCGGTGTATTCGTTCTCGGCTCTGTCGAGGGGGACTCGACACGCCGTCTCGACCGGCAATCGCGCCCTCTCACAGGGAAGCTGTTCAAGCTGACCGTGTCTGCGGTTGGGAGGCACTTGCGAGGACTTCTTGGAGGAGACACGGTCGTTCACGGCCACGAGCCAGCGCTCCCAGAGGGAGCCTGTGGGCTTCTGGTCCGCGGCAGTGGCACCGTCCGCGTCGTGTCGATGGCGGTGATGCCGGTCGCCCCAGAGTGAGCTGGAAGCGAGCTCGCGTTCTAGAAAGGCTTGTAGAGAGCCAGGTAGGCGGCGATGGCACCGAGGATGGGCAACAGTACCAACAAGGGCTTGCTCCACTCCGGTTTGCGGTAGGGGAGCAGGACCAGAAGGCCGATAACAAACCACAAGGTGATTTTGGCGGCGAGCCAGCCGGAAAAAGCGACCCCGAGCTTGGCCCACATTCCAAAACCGCTCACCAGGGCGACGAGCAGCCCCAGGCCGTGGAGGGCACTGATCAGCCCACTGGCTTTGTTGCCTTCCTTGCTGCCGCCGTTGGCAGCGTAGAGAGCCACGCCGCCTCCGACCGTGAACAGAAAGAGAATCGCCAGGATATGCAGGACCTTGTAGAACAGCAGAGACATCTATGTTTCCTCCTTGACAGCCAGAAGGCTATTCTGTCACTGCTGTGAGCAGAATCACGATTCTCCGCTCCGGCTCTCTCGGGAGTTGTCGGGGCGCCGACAACTGGACCTGGGTGGGCGGGCTGGCAGCCCGATTGCACGACGATTAGGCTCGCTAGAGGAGAGTATGTCGAGAGCAAGACGGGCTACGCGATCTGAAACCCAGTCCTGTCCGTTCGGCAGGACGGTTGCCGTCACTTGCGGAGTCTCTTGGGGAGTCTTTTGGGGAGGGCTTGCGGGTCTGGCTTCTCTGTTGACTCTGACGCCGTCGCTGCGGGCTCAGTCCCCGGCAGGTGTTCCGGCGGCACCTAGATTGCTGATCGAGGACGCCCGCACCGTGGACTGGGCTCCCAAGGGCGATTGGATCGCCTATGACCGGCCCGGTCCGGGAGGCTACTCACAGCTCCACATCGCCCGCCCGGATGGCTCGAGCGAGCGATGTATGACGTGTGACATCGATGTTCTCCGCAAACACCACGCGGCCAGTCCCGCGTGGCATCCGTCGGGCAAGTACCTGGTCTTCGTGGTCGAGAGACCCGTCAAGATCCAGGGGGAGCCGTTGCCTTTTCGATCGGTCCCGGGTGGCAATATGGG
>JAOTZA010000256.1 GCA_029861655.1 Acidobacteriota bacterium
AGTGTTAGGTTCTTGTCGGCGGGGCGCATCCAAAGACCCCTCTCGGCGTCTCATAGCGGTGCTTCACGGGTGAAGATCGCCAGCACCCCAAGATGCGAGCGGTCTGTGGAGGAGAGAATGACAAACATCGACTCGCGAAGACGTTGGGTGGTGGTTCTGGGCGGGCTCATCGTTCAGGTGATCCTAGGAACCGTTTATGCCTTCAGCGTATTCGTCCGGCCCCTGGAGCAGGAGTTCGGTTGGAGCCGCACCACGACCCAGTGGGCCTTCTCGTTCGCCCTCGCGGCGTTCGCCATCACCATGATCCCGGCCGGCAGGCTCCAGGACCGCATCGGACCCCGTAAAGTGGCCTCGATCGGCGGCATCCTGCTCGGCGCCTCTTTTCTACTCGGCGCCCTGCTCGTCACCGAGAGCAGACCGTGGGCCCTTTATCTGACCTATGGAGTGCTTGGCGGCGCCGGAATTGGGTTTGCCTATGTCTGCCCCATCGCCGCGGCTGTCAAGTGGTTTCCAGACAAGAAGGGACTGATCACCGGGCTTGCGGTCGCCGGTTTTGGCGCTGGAGCGCTGTTTTTCGCCGGACCGGCGTCGACCTTGCTGCTGCCACCGGCCGAAGGACAGGAGCCTCTCGGCCTGTCCCAGGTCCTCCTCGTCGGTCTCGGCATCTCGGAGGGCTCGGGGATGGGCATCGGCTGGAAGTCCTTCTTTCTTCTGCACGGACTGGTAGCCGGAGTCCTCGTCCTGGCCGGTGCCTCACTTCTGCGCAACCCTCCCGCCGGCTGGTCGCCCCCCAACTGGACCCCCGACCCCGCGGTGGTCAAGGCCCAGCGCGACCTCGAATGGCAGGAGATGCTGGCAACGCCTCTCGCCTGCATGCTGTGGCTCACCTTTATCTTTGGAGCGACCTCCGGCCTCATGGCCATCGGGCAGTGGAAGCCGTTGATGAGCTCGATCCTCGCCGGCCGGACCTTTGCACCCGAATGGATGGGGGCATTCGGCCGCTTTGTCGAGCCGGTGGGGATCCTCGCCATCTTCAACGCCCTGGGTCGTGTTTTCTGGGGCAAGGTAAGCGACGTTATCGACCGCCCAAGGGCCATGATGATCATGTTCCTGGCGCAGGGCATGGCGTTCATGTTGCTGGTCAGCGTCCAGTCGCCGTTGGCGATCTTTCTCGCCTCCGCCTGGGTGGGAATGAACTTCGGCGGCAACTTCGCCTTGTTCCCTTCGGCCACGGCCGATTACTTCGGCACCAAGAACCTAGGAATCAACTACGGTTGGATCTTCACCGCCTACGGTGTGGCGGGAGTCCTCGGGCCCATCGTTGGTGGCGCCCTCTTCGACGCCACGGGCGAGTTCGTGCTGGCCTTTGTCTTCGCCGGCATCCTCTGTTTCGTCGCTGCGGCCGCATCCGTAGTGATCTGGGCCCTGGCGCGACGGCCGATCGACGAGACGGTCGCGGCGCACTGAGTCAGAGCGGCCCCTGCGGCGGATAGGAATCAAATCATGCCTCCCGTACTGCTCGCCGGTATCGTCATCGTCAACTGCGCACTGTTGAGCTACGCCCTCGGCATCCTGCTCGAACAGCGCACGCACAGAGTCAGCGCCTGGGCTCTCAACTGGTTGAAGCTCGGCGTGGTTCTGGACATTACCGCGACCGCCTGCATGATCGCCGGCTCGAGCCGCGGGTTCCTGACCCCTCACGGACTTCTGGGTTTCTCCTCTCTCGCGGCGATGCTCGTAGAGACCGGCTTCGCCTGGCGCCACCGGTCACAACATGGAGACCGTCTAACTCCCCGCTGGCTACACAATTACTCGCGCATCGCCTACGGCTGGTGGCTCATCGCCTATGTCACCGGCGCCTATCTGGTGATGAGCGCCGCCTGAGCGGCCACCTCAGTCCTAGCGTGCTCGAGATCCGAGCGCGGAGCGAAAGCGACGCGCAGGATCCGCGAGTGCTCTGTATCGACCAAGGGCACAGCACATCGGTTAGCCTCTTCGCGATGGAGTCGCTGCCGAAGCCCTTCCCGCGCGACCGATGGATGACGATCGCCTGCGCCGTCTGGGGCCTCCTCTACGCCCTCTTTGTCGCCCGCATCTTCGCAACTCCGAAACATCTCGGCGTCTATCCCATCTTCGCTCGTGGCACCCGCCGCTTGTGGGACGGCCTGCCGATGTATGTGCCCGAGGAAGGCCTCGACGTCTTCCGCTACACCCCGACGTTTGCCCTCGGCTTCTCGCCCTTCGGGCTACTACCCGACCCCTTGGGTGTCGCGCTCTGGAACCTCTTCAGCCTGACGATCTTTTTTGTCTCGTTGCGGGTGCTGGTCCATCGCGTCTTCCCTTGGAGCTGGACGATCCGCCAGGAGGGAGTCTTCCTGCTGCTGACGATCCTGGCGGCCGCTCGCGGAGTCTGGTCGGCTCAGTCCAACCTGCTGCTCTTCTCGCTGGTCTTTCTGGGTGTCGCCGCGCTTCTCGACAAGCGCTGGTGGAGGGCGGCCTTTCTCCTGGCGCTACCCGTCCACATCAAGATCTGGCCGATCGGCATCGCGATGCTGCTTTGCGCTCGCTGGTGGCGGCCCCTCATCGCGCGCTTCGGCGCCGCGTTGATGGCCCTGGCCGCGGCGCCTTTTCTGATCCGCCCGTGGGGCGAAGTCGCTTCGCAGTATGCGGGATTCTGGAATCTGCAGCTCTTGACGGGAACCAGCCGCTGGCCCGGCTACCGTGATCTTTGGACGATTCTCGAGCAGTTCTCAACCCCCGAGTGGGGACCCTACACCGCGTTGCGGGCTACCACTGCGGCCCTCCTCTTCGCCTGGTGTCTGTGGCAGACGCGGCGGCTGCCGAGCGCCCGACATTTCGCGACAGCGACTCTCGCCGCATGGGCCGGCTGGCAGCTCCTGATCGGCCCCGGGACCGAGCGCCTGACCTACGGGCTAATCGGCCCGTTTGCCTCGGCGGCGATCCTGTTGAGTTATCAGAAGGTGCAGAAGGTGCAGAAGGTGCAAGAGATCCAGAACGTGTCGACCGGGGGTCTACGCATTCTCAGTATCGCCGCCTGGCTGATGGTCGTGGTCCTCGGCTCCGGCGCCGGTGAGCGAGCGCTGCTTCCTTATTTGTCGTTGGCGCCGGCGATCCAACCCGCCGGGATCGTGGTGTTCTTGGTCTGGGTCGCACTTTGGGACTGGCGGTATCCTCGGCCCTAATGAAATGCGGTGACAGGCTACTCATTTCGGGCTGTTCTAAGCCCCAGTCCAGCCAACGTGAAATGAGTAGCCTGTCACCGCTTTTAGCTCATTCGAGCACTGCATAAAGTATCCTCGGCACTCCTCAAACCGGAGACATCTATGACCGACGACTCGACATCGCCTCACAAAACCAAACTTCTCCACCGAGCCCACTTGTCTTTCGTAGTCGGCGCCGTCATCGCGGCTGCACTCTTCGGCGCGACCGCGACCCACGCAACCAACCCCGACGCCGGTCGGTGGCGGGCGCAAGGGGGCGAGCTGCTCTTCTCGGGCACCCACCAGTTCGATCGCAACTACTGGACCCACCAGTCGGTGCAGGGGGATCTGTACTGGACCGACGGTGAAGACCAGCGCCGCGATCGTGCTTCGCACGCCTGGGAGACCGAGGTGCGACCCGCCGTCGAGATCGACCAGGGCCACTTCACGATCCGCGGACCGGGACAAATCGTCGCCTTTGTGCGCCAGATCGTAGACACCCCGAAGCTGGTCGTCGCCACCGCCACGCTCGGCGGCGCGACCGCGACGTTCGAGCCGGCCACCCGACCCGGTGAACAGCTCTCCGGCTGGGTGCTGGCAGGGCGCACCTACTCGTTCGACGTCGCTCTCGAGCAGGCGGAGCGCTTCAACCCGGCGACCGGGTACCGGCTCTATCAGGCGCCCCAGGAGATCGAGTTCGAGCTATGGTTTTTCGCGAGCCCAGGCGGACGGGTCATGGATCTCGAAGACGGAGGGAACAGATCCGCGGGCGGCCTCTTTGGCGGCTCGGGCACCGGCCCGATCGGCACCGTCGATTCGGTCCAGTGCGCAAGAACCCGACCGGGAGCGCCAAGCGGGAGCTTTGGCACGGCGATCTCCTGCGGTAACCAGGGGCTGTGGCTGCTCGACAGCCGCGGCATCAGAATCCGGCAGGTCAAGGGCGGCGATGATCTGAGCGGCGGTCAGATCTTCGAGACCGATGCCGAGGCTTGGGCTCGGCTTTCTTTCGACGACAACGGAACCGAAGCGGTCCTGATCTTGAGGCCGGGAACCCGCGCCGGGTTGCGTGGCGGGACCGAGGAACAGCCGGCCGGCGTCGTGCTCTTTGAAGGGCGCCTGCTGAGCGCACGTGATCTGTTGGGCGAACCATCTCTCTTCAGGAAACCGGACGCGCGTTTCGAGATCGAGACCTCGAACGCCAGGGTCGGCTCAACCACAAACTCCTCGGATGACGACACGAGCGACTCGCCGAGCCGCAAAGTAGCCTTCGAGGTAGCCTACGACGGCACGATGAAGAGCACGGAGGTGATCGCTGCTAGCGGCGACGGCGAGATCATCTGCAAGGCTCGTCCCGAGGCGATCCGAGAGGTGTACGAGGGAGACCGGGCCAGCATGGACGGCGAGTGTCGTGCGAATTTCGACTTCCCCACCGAGAGCGAGATCGGCGCCCTCAACCGGTTGGCCGGCTTCGAGTCGGCCGGCACCGCCGGCT
>JAOTZA010000257.1 GCA_029861655.1 Acidobacteriota bacterium
AGTCGCTTTATACGATTGGCACGATTGCTCGTATCGGGCAGATTCAGCAGGGTCTTGGTGTGGTGCAGCTTCTGATTGAGGGTGTGCAACGAGGCATCGCCTTGCGTATCAGCCGTCGCGACGATCATCTCGAGGCCATGGTGCGCGAAGCCGAGGAGATGGAGCCGACCGACGCCAAGGATTCGGCTTTTGTCGGGTTGATCCGTGAACTGCACCAGCGCGCCGCCGAACTGGGCGACAAGGCAGGCTTTCCGCAGGAGGTGTTGATTCAGTTTCTCAAGGGGATCGAAGATCCGGGACGGTTGGCGGATCTGGTCGCTAGTCATCTCGACATCGACCCCGGGGAGCTGCAGGCGCTTCTGGAGACTCTGTCGGTGGAGGAGCGGTTGCGCCGAGTCCTCGTGCACGTTCAGCGTCAGATCGGGGTACTCGAAGCACAGGAAGACATCAAATCTCGGGTCCAGCAGGAACTGGGCGATCGTCAGCGCGAGATGGTCTTGCGCGAACAGCTGAAGGCGATCCGCCAGGAACTGGGCGAGGCGGACGACGGCGAGGAAGTCGATGAGCTACGCGAGCAACTCGAAGCACTCGAGGTTCCCCCGGAGGCGCGCAAGGAGGTGGATCGCGAGTTGGGTCGCCTGGGGAGGATGAACCGCGAGTCGATGGAATACCAAGTGGTTCGAACCTTCCTCGAGACGGTCGCCGAGCTGCCCTGGACCGAGCGCAGCGACGACCATCTCGATCTGAAACGAGCCTTGGAAATCCTGGATGAGGATCACTATGGTCTTCAGGACGTCAAGGACCGAGTGCTCGAGTTTCTGGCGGTCCACCAGCTCCGCCAGCAGGATGAGCAAAATGCGGAGGACGAAGAAACCAACGGGCAAGCCGATGCGGAGGGTGAAGCCGCCAAACCGTCCGAAGAATTGCCTCAGGCCAGTCTTGGAAACGAAGATGATCGCGCGGCCCGTGCGCCGATCCTGTTGTTCGCTGGGCCCCCGGGCGTCGGCAAGACATCGATCGCCAAGTCCATCGCCCGGGCGATGGGCCGCGAGTACGTGAGGATCTCCCTGGGCGGAGCGCGCGACGAAGCGGACATCAGAGGTCACCGTAGGACCTATGTGGGGGCGATGCCGGGCCGGATTCTGAAAGGAATGAAGCAGGCGGGGACCCGCAATCCGGTGTTTCTTCTCGACGAAGTGGACAAGTTGGGCGTCTCCTACCAGGGAGACCCGGCCAGTGGTCTGCTGGAGGTCCTCGATCCCGCCCAAAACGATAGTTTTGTCGACCACTACCTCGGCATGCCATTCGATCTGTCCGAGGTGCTGTTCATCGCCACCGCGAATTTCTTGCAGAACATTCCCGGACCGCTACGGGATCGAATGGAAACGGTCGAGTTCGCCGGCTACACTGAGCGCGAAAAGCTCGAAATCGCACGCAGATACCTGCTACCGCGACAGGCCGAGGAAAACTCGGTCGCAGGCGATCGGCTGGAGGTCGCCGACACGGCGCTCTCCGAGCTCATTACCCGTTACACACGCGAGGCCGGAGTGCGCCAGCTGGAGCGCGAGATCGGTCGTCTCTGTCGCAAAGTGGCTCGCCGCATCGCCTCGCACGAGGCGGAGCGGATCAGCCTCGGACCCGAAGACGTTCACGAGCTCCTGGGGCGGCCCAAGATCCGGCCGGAAGAGGCCGCGCGTGAGGATCAGATCGGAGTGGCTACCGGGATGTTCTACACCCCGGTCGGCGGCGACATCATGTTCGTTGAGGTCTCGACGATGCGGGGCAAAGGTGAGCTGGTGCTGACTGGTCAGTTGGGCGACGTCATGAAGGAGTCGGCGAGGGCTGCCTGGAGCTATGCGCGCTCGCACGCTTCCGAGTTGGGCATCGAGGATGAGAGCTTCGATCGAGATGTCCACATCCACGTTCCGGCCGGCGCCATTCCCAAGGACGGACCTTCGGCGGGTATCACCATGGCGACAGCCTTGATCTCCGCGCTATCGGAACGTGCGGTGGTTCACGATCTGGCGATGACCGGGGAGATCACCCTGTCCGGACGTGTGTTGCCGATCGGCGGCGTCAAAGAGAAGGTTCTCGGAGCCGATCGAGCGGGAATCCGGCAGGTCATCCTGCCGGCGGAAAACGTGCCCGATCTCGAGGACATCCCAGAAGAGGTGCGCGATCGGCTGGAGGTTCACTCCGTCGAGACCCTCGGTGACGTGCTGGGTCTGGCGATCCGAGACGGCGGCAGTGGAGAAGCGCCGCGATCGAGACCTCTCGAGACAGGCCCCGACCACGGGCTGCTCGAGCACTGACGTGTCGGGTTGGCCGCTACGTGGCACCGGGCCGAGTCGATCGGCTCAACTCGAGTAGCTGGCGACGACTCTGGTGACGCCGTTTTCTTGCGTCACGATCACGTTGATTGTTTTTTCCCCTTGGGTCCCGCTGACCGTTGAGGTTACCTGGTCGCCGCTTCTGTAGTCGCTCGACCGGACCTCGAACTCGGCCTCCTCGAGCTGCTCCTTGTAGAAGGCGACGACGTCTTCGACGGAGTCGCTGGTCTCCATCGAGACGGTTCCCGAGACGCCCTCCGCAGTGGCCATGTGGAGAGGCGATTTGGCCTTGGCGTCTGGATAGAGGGGGACCCATTCGGCCACGTCGTCGAGGCTGCCCTGCCCGAGAGTGACCGTCTCTCCGTCGTCACCACCGCTGATCTGGATGAGCCCCTGGTCGCTTCCGGGGTCCACGACGACTTCCTTGTCGCCGATCTTGGCGGAAAACTTGCCCTCTTGAATGTCCTTTACATCGAGGGTGATCATCTCGCCCGTCTCCTTGTTGCGAATCGTCAAGGTTTGACTCTCGTCGTCGGAGTCGATCAGTTCGAGATCGGGGTTGACCTTGACGATCATCTCCGCGGCAGCCATCGCCGGGTTGTCGGCGAATTCCTCGCCCACGTCCTTGACCTTTTTCGCGACGAACGCCGTGCAGGCGAAGGTAAGCACCGCTCCCAGAATCAGGATGCCGAGGCAACCGATCAGAATCCAACCTAGCGCTCCAAGACCCTTCTTCTTCTCGGCTGTCATTTCTGAGACTCCTTCGGCAACTCGGCCGTAGACGGTGGTGCAACGTGCGACAGAAGCTCACTCACGAGACTTGCTCGTGACCAGGCTATCTTATCTGGGGAGTCCTAGTCAGAGACCCGAAAATGCTCAGTCAGCCTTCGGGGCCCGGGCCTTTTGCAATGCCGCCGCCAGCGCGTTGAAGCCGTCGTTGGTGGCGGTCTGCTCGCGCCGATAGCTCTCGAGATCCTGCTTGGTACCCTCGGTGGCGGCCCCCTCGAGCGCCAGCGAGATACGCCGGCGCTTGCTGTCGATCCCCGCGACGAGCACTTGGACCTCTTTTCCAGGAGGGTAGGCGCGAGCGGGGGAGGCATCACGCGGAATCGCCATATGGGCTGTTGGCAGGAGCCCCGTCACCCCAGGGGCGACTCGGATGAAGGCTCCAAAGTCGGCGGTCCGCTCGACGATCCCGGTGACGGTCGTACCTTCTTCCAACTCGC
Source organism: Acidobacteriota bacterium (assembly GCA_029861655.1). Classification (GTDB taxonomy): domain Bacteria; phylum Acidobacteriota; class Thermoanaerobaculia; order Multivoradales; family JAHEKO01; genus JAOTZA01. Next base: position 3,557 of record JAOTZA010000257.1, read on the forward strand.
CGGCGATACTTCGCCACGGATCCGGTTGCAGCGCCTTCATCGACAGCGAGATCCGCCGGCCCTCGTTCTCCACTCTCAGGACCTTGACCTCGACTTCCTGTCCCTCTTCGACGACTTCGCTGGGGTGGGAGACGCGGTCGCGGCTGAGCTCGGAGACATGAACAAGACCTTGGACACCATCGAGGTCGATGAAGGCGCCGAAGTCGGTGAGACTCGCGACTTTGCCTTTGATCACTGCCCCCGGTTGGATCGTTTTGGTGATGCGATCCTGGACAAGCTGGCGCTCGGCTCTCAGCGGTTCCTTGCGGGAGAGCACGACCCGTTTCCCCCCCCGCTGGATTCTGAGAACGTGGAAGGAGTAGGTGTTGTCGAGGTAGCTCTCGGGTTTCTTGACGCTCTCGATCTCCAACTCCGAGCGGGGGCAGAAAGCGGTTGCTCCGTCTACGACGACATGCAGCCCGCCGTCGTTCCAGCCGATCACCTTTCCCTCGACCGTCTGTTGCTCCTCCATGGCCCTGCGAAGCCCCTGAATGTTCTCGGGCTCCGGGGCCTTCTCTTGGGGGAGATTCATTCTGTTGGGGAGCGGAAATTCATTCTCTTGAATTTTCTCGGACACTCTGGCGAAAGAAGGCGCCCGAGTTCAAACGGTCTGTTCGCATCTCGGCCGCTACGGTACGCCCTGGTGACCCCCGCTCAACGCTTTGGAAAGCAAGCTCTGCGCCAAGTCGCGGCGATCGCAAAAGAGACTACAATACGCTGGAGGTTTCGATGACGGCTGGCGAGCGAATAGTTCTCGATCGTTTTCTCGAGAAGACTCGGATCGCCGGTGGGGCGCGCACAGGGTACGTGCTGCGCAAGGCTGCGATCCTATTTGTGGGCGGCGACCATCCGGGGGTTGATCTGGAAGCGGCGCTGACTCGGCTGGTCGAGCGCGATTTGCTGAAGGTCAACGATTCCGGAAATTTCTACTTTCTGACCGCGGCGGGCGCCGAGCAGTTGGGCGCCGAAGCCACCGGTTGCCGCAGCCCAACGGACGAAGGTGAGAGATAACGAGCGCCTTTCGACGCGGGTTGGAAAGTTCCGACCTTCCTTGACTCTGGAGTTGAAGACTCTGGCGAGCGAGCGTCGCG